>NZ_JBEZFT010000081.1:0-32825 GCF_040649595.1 Kribbella sp. NPDC048915
GTGAAATCCTCCCCGGATCGGGCCCGGATCGTGGCCTGACGCCGCCGCAGATCACGATCTCCGGCTGTAGTACTAGGAGAGTTTTCCGCACGACACTGGAGGCTTTTGACCGCCATACGCGGGAAAACCCTCCACAGATGCGGCTCCAACAACCCCACACCCCAATCACCAGCGGGCCACGCCATCGCCCCGGCCATCCCTCACCCCGTCTGCCTGCGACCATCTCCCCCGGGGCAGAAGCCACCCATACATCAGTCAGGAGAGCCGGTTGTCCGGCGGAAATTTGGTTGCGGTGGTGGTTAGCGTGAAGGCATGAACGTCGATCAGCTTTGTGGTCTGCTGGCCGAACCGTCGAGGTTGCGGACGTACTCCGCGATCGTCCTCGGCGCCGCAACTCCCGAGCAGGTTGCCGGGAGCACCGGACTCGCCGCACCTGTCGTGGTGAAGGCACTGCAGCGGCTGACCAAGGGCGGACTGATCACGGCGAGCCGGGACGGGTTCACGGCGGACGAGGATGCGTTCAAGGACGCCGTCCGGGAGAGCCGCCCGGCGTGGGTTCCGCTCGATCCGGATCCGGCGCGGGACAATGTGTTGAAGGCGTTCATCCGCGACGGCCGACTGACGCATTTCCCGACGTTTCCGGAGAAGTACCAGATCGTGCTCGAGTACCTCGTGCAGGACTTCGAGGTGGGCCGCGCGTACCCGGAGGCCGAGGTCAACGAGATGCTCAACCGCCGGCACGCCGACCACGCGGCGCTGCGCCGCGGCCTGGTGGACGCCCGCCTGCTCGAGCGGGCGAACAGCGTCTACACGCGACCTGCCTGAGCCCACGACCCTGAGCCCACGACCCCGAGCCCACGACCCCGAGCCCGCGACCCCGAGCCGGGCCGACCTACGTGAGGCGGCGGGCCGGGGCGTCCTGGCGCGGCTTCTCGTTCGGTGCGATCCGGACCCGGGTGTCCAGGACGGTCGCGCCCTGCGCGCCGACCAGCACCGAGCGCAGGTCCAGACGGACGACCTCTTCCAGGTCGAGCGTCAGGCGCGACACCCGGTGCAGGAGATTCTCGATCGCGGAGATGTCGACGGGGTCGGAGCCGCGGTAGCCGTACAGCAGCGGCGCGGCCTTCACCTCGCGGACCATCTCGGCGGCGTCGCGGGTGGTGAGCGGGGGCATCCGGTACGAGCGGTCGCCGAGCAGGTCGGTCGCCACACCGGACAGGCCGAAGCTCACGACCGGCCCGAACGACACGTCCTCGATCGTCGAGATCACCACCGGCACGCCGGGCGGTGCCATCTTCTGGACGACGAACTGCGCCCGGCCCGGATCCGCGGCGACGCCGAACGTCTCGGTCATCTCTGCCCACGCCGCGCGCATGTCGTCCTCATCGTGGATGTGCCGCCAGATGTCGGCGAGGTCCGGCCGCATCCGCCACTGCTCCGCGGTCGCCTTCAGGATCACCTCGAACCCGAGATCGGCGGCCCGCGCGACCGCTTCGTCCGCGCTCTGTACCGGGAACGCCGGCAGCACCGAGATGCCGTAGAAGCTCAGCAGCCGATGCCGGTCCGCGTCGCCGAGGTCGGCGCCGGACGGGTAGCGCTGCAGGAACTCGGCGACGAAGTCCTCGGCCCCGGCGGTGTCGATGTCCGGCAGATCCGGGATCTTGCTGTCCGACCGCCGCCGCCACTCGGCGTACTGCGTGGCCTTCGCCAGCGCTCCGACGGCGTACTGCGGGTTGAGGAACGACGGGATCGACCCGCGCGCGGCACCGCCGTGCTCGTCCGGAACGCGCAGCTGCTCGGGGACGCTGCGGGACGCCAGGAACGTGGACACCACCGGCTTGTCGGAGCCCGCGGCGGCCGCGGCCAGGACCTGCGCGACTTCGCCGCCGTTGGACTGGACCGGTGGTGTGTAGATCACCACGACCGAGTGCACGCGGTCGTCGGCGAACACCTCGGACAGCGCGAGGCCGAAGTCCGAGGCGGTGGCGTCCGCGCGCAGGTTCCGCGGCTCCCCCGCGACGTCCAGGCCGCAGCCGGCCATGGTGTCGAGCGCGAGCAGGGTCAGCGCGTCGGAGTTCGAGACGATCGCGACCCGACGGCCTTTCGGCAGCGGCTGGTGGGCGAGCAGCTGAGCGACGTCGAACAGCTCCCCCGTCGTGTCCACGCCGATCAGGCCGCTCTGCCGGAACATCGACTCGATCGTGGCCGGCGGCAACTGACTGCGGCGGACCAGCTGACCGACCGGCACCCCCTGCGTCGCGCGGCCCGACTTCAGTGCGACCACCGGCTTGCGCCGGGCCAGCCGGCGCGACACCCGGCTGAACTTGCGCGGGTTGCCCAGCGACTCCAGGTACAGCAGGACGACCTCGGTCGCCTCGTCGGAGTACCAGTACTGCATCAGGTCGTTGCCGGACACATCGGCGCGGTTGCCGGCCGAAACGAAGCTCGACAGGCCGAGGCCGCGCCCGACCATGTCGGCCAGGATCGGGACGCCGAGCGCGCCGGACTGGCAGAAGAACGCCACCCGCCCCTGGCTCGGCATCAGCGGCGAGAGCGTCGCGTTCAGCGAGACGCCGCTCGCGGTGTTGATCACGCCGAGCGCGTTCGGCCCGATCACCCGCATGCCGTACGAGCGCGCGAGCCCGACCAGGTACCGCTGCCGCTTCCGGCCCTCGTCGCCGATCTCCGCGAAGCCGCTCGACACCACGACGAGTCCGCGCACGCCCTTGGCGGCACAGTCCAGAACCACGTCGGCGACCATCTCCGCCTTCACCGCGACGACGGCGAGATCGACCGTGCCGTCCACGTCGCGGATCGTCGGGTACGCCGGGACGCCCTCGATCTCGGTACCGGGCGCAGCCTTGGTGTCGGTGTTGACGGCGTACAACCGCCCGGGGAATCCGCCGTCGCGCACGTTCCGGAGCAGCGCGTTGCCGATCGTGCCCTCGCGGCGGCTCGCACCGATCACCGCGACGCTCTGCGGGGTGAGCAGCCGCGCGATCGACAGTGCCTCGGAGCGCTGCTCGCGAGCCTGCATCACGCCGAACGACGTGTCGGTCGGCGCGATGTCGAACTCGACCATGATCACGCCGTCCTCGAATTCCCGCGCGACCTTGTACCCGGCCTCGGTGAAGACCGTGATCATCTTCCGGTTGTCCGGCAGCACCTCGGCGACGAACCGGTGGATGCCGTGCTCGCGCGCCGCCTGGGCCAGATGCTCGAGCAGCAACTGCCCGAGGCCGCGGCCCTGGTGTGCGTCCTCGATCAGGAACGCGACCTCCGCGGTCGCCCGGCCGGTGCCCTCGTAGCGGCCGACGCCGATCATCTCGTCACCGACGGTCACGATCAGCGCGAGCCGCTGCCGGTAGTCGACCTGCGTGAACCGCGCCACGTCCCGCGGGGAGAGCTCGGGGTAGGGCGCGAAGAAGCGGTAATACTTCGATTGTTCGGAGACCCTGGCATAGAACGCCACCAGCAGCTCGGCATCCGCTGGGGTGATCGGACGCAGATGCGCGGTCGCGCCGTCCCGCAGGACGACATCGGCCTCGTACTCCGCCGGATAGCCCTCCGGCAGTTGCTGGTCATACTGGCCTTCGGTCATCGGGCCTCCCGGTCAGGACCGACGAGCGCAGCAGCGACCGGAGCGACGAGGGAAGACCGGGAGTCAAAGCCCCATGACCCGCCGCGACGGAGTCGTGGCATCGAGAGAGTCACGGGGCAAGCGTACTCAAACGGGGCTGAGTGGGGGGTGGAATTTGGTTGCGCGGATTGCGCCGGTGCTGGTGTTTCTGATCGCAGTGACGCTCATCGCGGAGCTGGCCGACCAGGCCAAGGTGTTCGATGTCGCAGCGCGTGAGGCGGCGCATCTGGCTCGTGGCCGGGTCTGGCGGCTCTGGCTACTGGTCGTCGCGCTCGCCACGGGATTGACCATCGTCTTGTCACTCGACACCTGCGCGGTACTCCTGACACCGGTTGTGTTGTCGATGGCCCGTCAACTGGACCTCCCGCCCAAGCTGTTCGCGTTCACCACCGTCTGGCTGGCCGGTACGGCGTCCCTCCTGCTGCCGGTGTCCAACCTGACGAACTTGCTCGCGCTGCACCAGTTCCGGCAAATGGACATCGGGTACCTCTCGGTGAGCTGGCGGCCGGCGATCGCGGCGATTCTCATCACGGTGGCGGTCCTCGCCGCACTGTTCCATCGCGACCTGCGGCGCCGGTACTTCGTCCCGCCGACACCGGCGGTCGACGACAAGGTCCTGTTCTGGGGTTGCGCGGCGGTCTGCCTGCTGCTCGGCCCGGCGTTCGTCTCCGGCGTCGACGTCGCGTGGCCGGCCAGTATCGGCGCACTCGTCCTGGTCGGGCTCTTCGCCGTACGGCGGCGCAGCGCGCTCACGTGGTCGCTGATCCCGTTCAAGCTCGTCGGTACGGTCGTCGTGCTGTTCGCAGTGGTCGGCTTCCTCAGCGAGCACGGCCTCGAGGACTTGCTCCGGCGCGTGGCCGGCACAACCTCCGAGCTCCGGCTGAGCGCTACCGCGGCCCTCGGCGCCAACCTTGCCGACAACCTCCCGGCGTACCTGGCCATGGAACCTGTTGCGGCGGACAGCCCGCACCGCATGCTCGCGTTACTGATCGGCGTCAACTGCGGATGCCTGCTGACCCTGTGGGGCTCGCTCGCGACGCTGCTCTGGCGGGCCCGGTGCGACGCCGCCCGGGTGGACATTTCGTGGTGGTCGTTCCTGTGGCGCGGACTCGTGCTGACCCCGTTGGTGGTGTGCGGCGCGGTCCTCGCACTCACCGGTTTCTGATGGGTACTGTGCGGTGCATGGCGACGGAGCAGAGCACTTCGGAGGTCACCCGGGAGTTCCGGGCCGCGCGCGACTTCTTGGTGGCCCACCGCGACGACTACGAGACGGCGTACCGGGACTTCAGTTGGCCTGCGTTCGAGCGGTTCAACTGGGCGCGTGACTGGTTCGACGCGCTCGCGGTCGAGCAGCCCGAGGTCGCCGCGCTGACCATCGTCGAGGAGGACGGCCGCGTCACCACGCGCACGTACGCCGAGATGGCCGAGCGGTCCCGCCAGGTGGCCGGCTGGCTCACCGACGCGGGGCTGCAGCGGGGCGACCGCGTGCTCATCGTCTTGGGCAACCAGGTCGAGTTGTGGGAGACGATGCTCGGCTGCATCCGGGCGGGCGCGGTGATGATCCCGGCTACCACGCTGCTCACCGAGGCCGATCTGGCCGACCGGATCACCCGCGGCAACGTCCGCGCCGTCGTCACCAGCGGCGCCGACGCAGGCCGGTACGCCGGGATCGCGGACCATTGCATCCGCGTCGCGGTCGGCGAACCGGTCGAGGGCTGGCTCGCGTACGCCGACTCGATGCTCTACTCCGGTCCCGTGCCCGACGTCGACACTGCGGCCGACGACTCGCTGCTGCTGTATTTCACCTCCGGTACGACGAGCCAGCCGAAGCTGGTCGAGCACACGCAGGTGAGCTACCCGGTCGGCCACCTGTCCACGATGTACTGGATCGGTCTGCAGCCCGGCGACGTCCACCTGAATGTCTCCTCCCCCGGCTGGGCGAAGCACTCGTGGAGCAACGTCTTCGCGCCGTGGAACGCCGGCGCGACCGTGTTCTTGTACAACTACACCCGGTTCAACGCCGAGAAGATGCTGCAGGTCCTGCAGGAGTACGGCGTGACCACCTTCTGCGCACCGCCGACGGTGTGGCGGATGCTGATCCAGGCCGACCTGTCCGCGGTCGAGGTCCAGATCCGTGAGTGCATCTCGGCCGGCGAGCCACTGAACCCCGAGGTGATCGAGCAGGTCCGCGCCGCGTGGGGCATCACGATCCGCGACGGGTACGGCCAGACCGAGACCACCGCGCAGATCGGCAATCCGCCCGGCCAGCCGGTCAAGCTCGGCTCGATGGGCCGGCCGCTGCCCGGCTACAGCATCGCGCTGATCGACCCGGCCAGCGACGAGATCGGCGACGACGGCGAGATCTGCATCGAGCTCGCGCCCGCACCGGTCCCGCTGATGCGCGGCTACCGCGACGCGCCGGAGCTGACCGCCGAGGTGACGCGGAACGGGTACTACCACACCGGCGACGTGGCGAGCCGCGACGAGGACGGCTACATCACCTATGTCGGGCGCTCCGACGATGTGTTCAAGGCCAGCGACTACCGCATCTCGCCGTTCGAGCTGGAGTCCGTGCTGATCGAGCATCCGGCCGTCGCGGAGGCAGCCGTCGTACCGTCACCGGATCCGGTCCGGCTCGCGGTTCCGAAGGCGTACGTCGTGCTCGCCGCCGGGTACGAGCCGTCGCGGGAGCTCGCGGGCGAGATCCTGATGTTCTGCCGCGAGCACCTGGCGCCGTACAAGCGGATCCGGCGGCTCGAGTTTGCCGAGCTGCCGAAGACGATCTCGGGCAAGATCCGCCGCGTCGAGCTGCGCGCGGACGAGGCCGCGAAGGTGGACAGCGGCGGCGGGCAGACGTACGACGAGGCGGACTTCCGCTAAGTGTCACTACAGACCGGGCTCGGGTGGGCCGCTGTCATCGTCCTGCCGCTGCTGATCGCCATCGGGGTCGGAGCGTCGCGGTACGCCGGCCTGCGGCACGACAGAGGCATGGTCACCGCGGCGCTGCGCGCCCTCGTCCAGCTCGCCGCGGTCGGTGCGGTGGTCGGGATCGCGCTGCAGCACACGGCCGGGGCGATCGCGTTCGTGCTGCTGATGTTCGTGGTCGCTACGATCACCAGTACGCGACGGCTCCAGCACGCCCTGGTCGTGCCGCGCCAGTGGATGTACTGCGCGGCGGCGATCGGAACCGGTGGGTTCGCCGTCCTGCTGTTGCTGATCCTGCCCGGTGTCGTGCCGCGCAACCCGGCCAGCATCCTGCCGGTGGGTGGCATCGTCGTCGGCGGCGCAATGACCGCGACCACGCTGGCCGGCCGCCGCATGCTCAGCGAGTACGGCACCCGGTACGGCGAGTACGAGGCCGGACTGTCGATCGGGTTGCTGCCGCAGGACGCGTTCAAACTCGTCGTCGGTCCGGTCGCGGGTGACGCCCTGCTGCCCGTGCTGGACCAGACGCGTACCGTCGGTCTGGTCACGCTGCCCGGGGCGTTCGTCGGCATGGTGCTCGGCGGCGCGTCGCCGGCCCAGGCGGCCGCGCTGCAACTCGTCGTCCTGATCGCCCTCATCGCCGCCGAGGCGGTGGCGGTCGTGGTGCTGACCGAGCTGCTGTCCCGCGCGCGGCTTCCGGACGGGCGTACCGTTTCCTCATGAGCGACGACAAGAGCATCTTCAGCCGGATCGACGAACTGGTGGCCGAGGAGCACGAGCTGCGGTCCAGGCACGCCGCGGGCAAGGTCGGCGACGCCGACGAGAAGGCCCGGCTCCGCCAGCTCGAGGTCGAGCTGGACCAGTGCTGGGACCTGCTCCGCCAGCGCCGCGCGAAGCGCGAGTTCGGCGAGAACCCGGACGACGCCCAGGCCCGCTCCGGCGACACCGTCGAGGGCTACCTGAACTGACGCGGGTCAGAAACCGCGCAGTTTCTCCGGACTGATCCGGATCACCACCGAGTACGCCGCGTGGAACTCGTCGGTCGTCATCCCGAGGCCGGCGATGTCCGCGCCGTACTTCGCGTCGTACGCTGCCCGGGCCGCGCCGTCGATCGGCTCCGCGTCGATCCGCGCCGTACCGGAGAACACGCCGACGTCTCCCCCGGTGTGCGTGGCGTTGAAGTGCACCGCGACCTGTGGATGCGCGGCGATGTTGTGCAGCTTGGCCTTGCTCGGCTCGCTGGCGACGAGGAGCTCGTCGTCGTACCAGAGGAACCAGACCGGGTTCGGCGCCGGCGTGCCCGACCGGCCGACGGTGGTCAGCCAGACCACCCGTTCGTCGTCGAGCTGCCGGGCGATCCGCTTGCCGAAATCGGTGGACGTGTCGAGGGTGAACATCGGTGCCTTCCTGAGCGAGTTCCGGGATCAGCCGGGTCCCAGGCGCCCCCACTCGATCGCCGGGCAGTGATCCATCACCATGTCCAGGCCGGCGGCCGTCGTTCGCGCGTAGGCGTCCTGATCCACTACACCCAGCTGGAACCACACCGCTTTCGCGTTGATTCCCAGCGCCTGGTCGGCGATGTCGCCGGCCAGCTGGGACCGGACGAACACGTCGACGCAGTCCACCCCGAACGGGATCTCCGCGAGCGTCGCGTACCCCTGCTCACCGTGCACGGTCTCGGCGCGCGGATGCACCGGCACGATCCGCTTCCCGTTCCCCTGCAGGAACCGCGCCACGCCGTACGCCGCGCGGCCGGTGTTGTTCGACAACCCGACCACGGCCCAGGTGTCGCACTCGGCCAGGATCTTCCGGATCGTCTCGTCCATCGTCAGCCCCTCAGGTAGGTCAGTACCGCGGACACCCGCCGGTCCAGTCCATCATCCAGCTGCAGCTTGGCGAAGATGTTGCCCACGTGTTTGCGTACCGCCGCCTCGCTCACCACCAGCTGCTCGGCGATCGAGGCGTTCACCCGCCCCTCGGCCATCAGCGCGAGCACCTCGAGCTCGCGCGGTGTGAGCGCCGCCAGCGGGCCGTCGTTCCGCCGCCGCGCCAGTAACTGCCGGACCACCTCAGGGTCGACCACGGTCCCGCCGTCGGCGACCCGGTCCAGAGACTCGAGGAACTCGGCGACATGCCCGACGCGGTCCTTCAACAGGTACCCGATCCCGCCGGTCGTTGTCTCGAGCAACGACGACAGGTATGCGTCCGCGACGTACTGCGACAGCACCAGGATGCCGATCGACGGGTGCTCGGCCCGGATCGTGGCGGCCGCGCGCAGCCCTTCGTCGCTGTGCCCGGGCGGCATCCGGACGTCGGTGATCACCACGTCCGGCGGATCCTTGCGGACCACGGCGAGCAGCGTGTCGGCGTCCCCGACCGAGTCCCGTACCTCGTGCCCGGCGCGGTCCAGAATGCTCGCCAGTCCCTCGCGCAGCAGCAGCGAGTCTTCGGCCAGCACGATGCTCAGTCGCCGAGTCGGCACGGGCACTCCATTCGCAGTCGGGTCGGTCCGCCGGGCGGGCTGTCGACGTCGAGTGTGCCGCCCAAGGCATCCAACCGCGTCACCAATCCGGTCAGACCGGTCCCAGCACCGAGCCGCGCGCCACCGACGCCGTTGTCCTGGATCGTGACGACGAGCCGGTCCTTGTCGATCCGGCCGGTGACCTCACACCGCGTTGCCTGTGCGTGCTTGGCGACGTTGGCCAGCGCTTCACTCACCACGAAGTACGCCGCGGCCTCGATCGGACCAGGTAGCCGCGTCGGGAGCTGCAGTTGCACCGTCACCGGCAACGGCATCCGGTCCGCCACCTCCTGTACGGCGGCTGCAAGCCCGTGATCCACCAGCACGCGCGGATGGATGCCGCGGACCGCGGCGCGAAGGTCCGCCAGCGCCGCCTCGGCTTCGGCGTGCGCCTTCACCACCAATCGCCGGCCCTCCCCCTCCGGCAGGTCCAGCTCGGCCAGTCCTAGCGTCATCGTCAGCCCGACCAGCCGCTGCTGGACGCCGTCGTGCAGATGCCGTTCGATCCGCACCCGCTCGGTCTCGAACGCGTCGACCAGGTCGAGCCGCGACCGGCGCAGCGCGGCGAGGTTGCGCTGCAGTTCCTCCTGCCGCGGCCCGAGCATCGCCTTCGCCAGCGACGCCTCGGCTCCTGCGATCACCCCGAGCAGGTACGAACTGACGGCGTAGAACACCGGCCCGAACAGGACCAGGAACATCAGTCCTTCCTGCGCGGAGTCCAGCGTCCACGGGCCCATGCCCAGCTCTTCCCGGTCGGCGATGACCGGCGCCGCGAGCGTGATCACCAGAACGGTCGCACTGAGCCCGGCGAACACCGCGCTGCACGGCCAGACCAGGAATCCGAGCACGAACCCGTAGCCCAGGGCCCGCATCGAGGCCTGCTCGCGGCGGCGGAACGTCATCCGGGCCTTGAGCGTCAGCCCGGGCGGGAGGCTCGCGTGCGGACTGCTGATGCCGTCGAGCAGCAACAGCCGGGCCCGTCGCCGCTCGATCCACCCGATCGCGGCGCCGAGCAGCGGGAACGCCGCGAGCATCACGATCCCGATCAGGATCGGGCTCAGCAGCGCGCTCAGTCCGGCCAGGCCGACCAGCACCAGGATCGCCACGATCCCCATCGGCACCGACGTGAACAGGTACGCGTAACTGCGCCACGGCCACGACGAGATCAGGTAGCGCGGCGACCTCAACGCGGTCCACACGTTCACGGTCCCACCCTAGAGTGGCGCCGGCCGGGTGGACGGTAGCGTGCGCGCTACTTCAGGTCTCGCCTGCGGACCAGGGTGCTGGAAGCCGTCCGGCGGTTGGCTGGAACCATGACCGCACCCGCG
Organism: Kribbella sp. NPDC048915; assembly: GCF_040649595.1. Classification (NCBI taxonomy): domain Bacteria; kingdom Bacillati; phylum Actinomycetota; class Actinomycetes; order Propionibacteriales; family Kribbellaceae; genus Kribbella; species Kribbella sp. NPDC048915. Next base: position 10,415 of record NZ_JBEZFT010000081.1, read on the forward strand.
CCTTCGTACCCAGCCGTTGTCCCCGTCGAGCCGCCTGCCCTGATGCTGGACGGGATCACCAAGACGTACCGCTCCAAGGCCGGAGCGGTCGACGCCCTGCGCGGCGTGACCTACCACTTCGAACGGGGCTCGTTCACCGCCGTGATGGGTCCGTCCGGCTCCGGCAAGTCCACCTTGCTGCAGTGCGCCGCGGGGCTCGACCACCCGACGTCCGGAACCGTCGTGCTGAACGGCGTCACGCTCGCCGGGCTGAACGAAGTGGAGCTGACCAAACTGCGTCGCGCGCAGATGGGCTTCGTGTTCCAGGCGTACAACCTGCTGCCGTCGCTGACTGTGTACGACAACGTTGCGTTGCCGCTGCGGCTGACCGGTCGCCGGCCGGCGCGCAACGACGTTCTGCGGGTGCTGGAGCAGGTGGGGCTGGCAGGTAAGGCCAAGCGCCGGCCGGCCGAGTTGTCCGGCGGGCAGCAGCAGCGGGTGGCGATCGCGCGGGCGCTGATCACCCGCCCGGCGGTGTTCTTCGCCGACGAGCCGACCGGTGCGCTGGACAGCGGCACCAGCCGTCAGGTGCTCGGTCTGCTGCGCGAGGCGACGGACCGGGCCGGACAGACCGTGGTGATGGTCACCCATGACCCGGTTGCCGCGGCGTACGCCGAGCGTGTGCTGTTCCTGTCCGACGGTCTGCTCGCCGGGCATCTCGACCGCGCCACGCCCGCCCAGATCGCGGCGGCGATGAGTGACTTGGAGCGATGATGTTCTTCCTCAGCCGGCAGACCGTCGGGCGGAACTGGTCGCTGTACGCCGGATCGTTCGTCGCGCTCGCGGTCGGGGTGTTCCTGCTCGGGCTGGCCGCCACCGCGACGGCGGCGACCATCGCGTACGACGGACCGAGCGGGTCGTCCCTCACCGTGACCACACTCGGCGATGCCGACACGCCGCCCGAGCGGGTGAAGGTGCCGCTGTCGGACGCGGACGTCTCGGGGTTGCAGACCGTGCTCAGCATCGTGGGGACGATCTGCGCGTTCATCACGATCTTCGTGATCGCCAGTACCTTCGCGTTCGCCGTCGCATCGCGGCGACGGGAGCTCGGCCTGCTGCGGCTGATCGGTGCGACCCCGCGGCAGATCCGCCGGATGGTGCTCGGCGAGGCCCTCGTCGTCGCACTCGCCGCGTCGCTGACCGGCGCGATTGTGGCGCAGCTCGCGACGCCCTTGCTGCTGGTCAAGGCGTCGTACACCGAGCTCGCGCCGGTGCAGCTCGAACCGGCGTCGCCCTGGGTGCCGCTCGCGATCGCGGTCGGCGCCGGGATGCTGGTCGCGATGCTCGGTGCGCGTTCGGCGGCTCGCCGGGCCGGGCGGGTGGCGCCGGTCGACGCGTTGCGCGAGGCCGCGCTCGAGCCACCGCGAATCGGGCCGGTGCGGGTGGTTTTCGGGGTGCTGTTCTTCGCCGGGGCGATCGCGATGCTCGCGTTCATCCGGCCGTCGAGCGGTGACGCCGCCGTACCGCTCGCGATGTTCACGCCGATGATCCTGGTAATCGGGCTGACGCTGCTTGCGCCCGTCGTCGTGCCGCTCGTCGGCAGGATGTGGGCGGCGCCGCTGGTGGCGTGGACCGACGTGTCGGGCCGGCTGGCGCGGAGCAACGTGCTCGCGGCACCGCGGCGCAGCGCGTCACTGGCCGCGCCGATCCTGGCGATCTCCTCGATCGCCGGGGCGATGGTGCTGACGTTGAGTTTCGCGGCCGACAGCGAGGCGGCGAGCATCCGGGACACGGTCCGCGCGCCGATCGTCGTCACCGCAGACGCGCCGGTCGACGTTCCTGGAGTGGCGGCGGTCGATGCCGGACTGCCGATCCAGTTCGTCCGGGTGGCGTCGGACTACGCGCAGCTGGAGGATGCCGAAGGGATCGACCCGGCCGTCGCATCCCGGACCCGGGACCTCACTCCGCTGGCCGGCGACCTGGGAGCGCTGACCGGACATGCCGTTGCCATCAGCAAGGAGATGTCGCAGTTCGAGGGGTACGACGTCGGTGACGCGATCCCGGCTGTCTTCACGGACGGCACCAAGGTGGAGTTGCGGGTGGTGGCGATCGTGCGGAACGCCTTCGGGGTGCAGCCGTCCTTCCTCCTCCCGCTCGACGTCGCGCGGAAGCACGCGCCCGACGCACGGCCCCAGCACAGCTTCGTCCTGCCCGCCGACGGTGTCGATCCGGCCGCGGTGGTCAAGCGGGTACCCGGCGCGCAGCTCGCCACCGACTGGGAGGCCGCGCAGATCGAGGCGCTCCGCGAGGGCAATCGCTTCGGACTGGTGCTGCTGCTCGGTCCGGCGGCGCTCTACAGCGCGATCGCGATCGCCAACACGCTGCTGATGGGCAGCCTGCAGCGGCGCCAGGAGTTCGTCACGTCACGGTTGCTCGGCGCCACGCCGGCGCAGCTACGGCAGATGGTGCTGTGGGAGTCGACGCTGGTCGGGGTGGTCGCACTGAGTCTCGGCGCCGCCGTCACGGTCACTGTCGGTGTTCTGGTTCGTCACTCCATGACGTCGGGCGTCTCCGACGTACCGTTCACGGTGCCGTGGGCGATCCTGCTGGGCATCGCCGCACTGTGTCTGACCTTGGCGGTAGGGTCCGCGTTGGCCCCGACTGCTCACCTGCTGCGGGTCGTGGCCAGGGAAAAGGCCGTTCACCAGGGACAATAGGTACGGCGCCGGACCGTCGCGGCGCTCGTACCACTGGATCGAGGAGTTCGCAGAACCGCATGGCACGCCGTAGCAGCACCGCCGAACCCGAGGACTTCGAGGAGCACATCCTCGACGTCGACGTCTCCGACGAGATGCGCACCAGCTATCTGGAGTACGCCTACTCGGTGATCTACTCCCGGGCGCTCCCGGACGCCCGCGACGGGCTGAAGCCGGTCCAGCGGCGAATCCTGTTCTCGATGGCCGAGAACAACATCCGACCCGACCGCGGCCACGTGAAGTCGGCGCGGGTCGTCGGTGAAGTGATGGGTAAGTACCACCCGCACGGCGACGGCGCGATCTACGACGCCCTGGTCCGGACCGCCCAGCCCTGGTCGATGCGGGTGCCGCTGATCGACGGCCACGGCAACTTCGGAAGTTTGGACGATGGTCCGGCGGCGATGCGTTACACGGAATGCCGGATGGCGCCGCCGGCGATGGCGATGACCAACGGCCTGGACGAGAACGTCGTCGACTTCCGGCCGAACTACGACGGCCAGGAGCAGGAGCCGGCGGTACTGCCGGCCGCCTTCCCGAACCTGCTGGTCAACGGCGCGGCCGGGATCGCGGTCGGGATGGCGACGAACATGGCGCCGCACAACCTGGTCGAGGTGATCCAGGCGCTCCGGCACCTGATCAAGGCCCCGAACGCCGACCTCGACGACCTGATGCGGTTCATCCCCGGCCCGGACCTGCCGACCGGCGGCAAGATCGTCGGCCTGGAAGGCATCAAGGACGCCTACGCGACCGGCCGTGGCAGCTTCAAGATGCGCGCCACCGCCCGGATCGAGAACGTCACCCCGCGCCGCAAGGGCATCGTGGTCACCGAGCTGCCGTACTCGGTCGGCCCGGAGAAGGTGATCGAGAAGATCAAGACCCTGGTGCAGAGCAAGAAGCTGCAGGGCATCGCCGACATCAAGGACCTCACCGACCGCAACCACGGCACCCAGCTGGTGATCGAGGTCAAGAACGGCTTCGTCCCGGAGGCGCTGCTCGAGCAGCTGTACAAGCTGACTCCGCTCGAGGACGCGTTCCACGTCAACAACGTCTGCCTGGTCGAGGGCCAGCCGCGCACACTCGGCCTGAAGGAGCTGCTCGAGGTCTACCTCGAGCACCGGTACGACGTGACGCGCCGGCGCAGCGAGTTCCGCCGGAAGAAGGCGCAGGACCGGCTGCACATCGTCGACGGCCTGCTGATCGCGATCCTGGACATCGACGAAGTCATCCAGGTGATCCGCAGCAGCGACGACTCGGGCCAGGCGCGGTCGCGGCTGATCGAGATCTACGACCTGTCCGAGGTCCAGGCGAACTACATCCTCGACATGCCGCTGCGCCGGCTGACGAAGTTCTCCAAGCTCGAGCTCGAGAGCGAGAAGAGCGAACTGGAGCGCGAGATCGAGGCGCTGACCGCGATCCTCGAGGACCCGAAGCTGCTCCAGAAGACGGTCTCCGACGAGCTGGCCGAGGTCGCCAAGACCTACGGCACGCCGCGCCGTACCGTGCTGCTGGAGTCGTCGGGCGCGACCAAGACGGCCACCGTGCCGCTCGAGGTCACCGACGACCCGTGCTGGATCCTGATGAGCTCCACCGGTCTGCTCGCCCGGACGAACGGTGTCGAGCCGTTCGGCCCGAGCGAGTCGCGGGCGAAGCACGACGCGATCGTCTCCGCGGTGCAGAGCACCGCGCGCGGGCAGTACGGCCTGATCACCAGTGCGGGCCGGTTGATCCGGCTGGAGTCGCTCGACCTTCCCGCCGTACCGACGACCGCCAACGCGCCGAACCTGCAGGGCGGGGCTCCGATCGCGGAGTTCGTGTCGCTGGAGCCCGGTGAGCGGGCGCTGGCCCTGACCACGATGGATCCGGACTCGGTCGGTGTCGCGCTCGGTACCGCGGGCGGTGTCGTGAAGCGCGTCGTACCGGACCACCTGAGCAACCGCGACTCGTGGGAGATCATCTCGCTGAAGGACGGCGACGAGGTCGTCGGCGCGGTCGAGCTCGCCACCGGCGACGAGGAGCTGTGCTTCATCACGTCCGAAGCCCAGCTGCTGCACTTCCCCGCGTCGGTCGTGCGACCGCAGGGCCGGACCGCGGGCGGGATGGCCGGCGTGCGGCTCGGCGCGAAGGCGAAGGTCGTGTTCTTCGGGGCCGTCGACACCTCACGGGAGGCGCAGGTCGTGACGATCGCGGGCTCGTCGTCGGCGCTGCCAGGCACCGAGGTCGGCGCGGTCAAGGTCACGCCGTTCAGCGAGTACCCGGGCAAGGGCCGCGGGACCGGTGGTGTGCGCTGCCAGCGGCTGCTGAAGGGCGAGGACGGTTTGCTGCTCGGGTACGTCGGTGCCGCGCCGGTGAAGGCCAGCGCGAGCAGCGGCGCGCCGGTGGAGCTGCCGCCCGTCGACCTGCGGCGCGACGGCTCCGGCATCCCGGTGGCGCAGCCGATCGCTGCGTGCGCCCCCGATCTGGCAGGCTGACGCCGTGAAGAGCGCCGTGACAAGAGTGCTCGCGCTGTGCGCGATCGTCGTCCTTGCCGCAGCCGGCTGCAGCGACAAGAAGGACTCGGGTGGCAACCAGCCGACCCAGGACGCCGTGTCGCTGCTGACCGACGCGAAGAAGGCGATCGACGAGGCCGAGAGCGTGCACATCGTGCTGACCGGGCGCGACCTGCCGGACGACGCGCAGGCGCTTGCCAGCGGTGACGGCGTGGCGACCCATGCCCCGGCGTTCAAGGGCAAGCTGACCGTCCGGTCGTCCGGCTCGCCGATCGACGCCGAGGTCGTCGCCGTCGGCAGCAAGGTCTACGCGAAGGTGTCGTTCTCCCCGGCGTACATCGAGCTCACACCGGCCCAGCTGGCCGGGCTGGGCGCGCCGGACCCGGCCGTTCTGCTCGACCCGGCCAAGGGCCTGACCTCGGTGCTGCCGACGTTGAAGGACCCGCAGGTGAAGGGTGAGACGCGGGAGGGGTCGAAGGTCCTCACCGAGATCACCGGCGCGGTCCAGGGCAAGTCGCTGCAGGGCATCTTCCCGAAGGCGCCCGCCGACCAGGACTTCCCGGGCACCTTCAAGATCGACAAGGACACCAAGCAGCTCGTCTCGGCGACGATCACCGGCCCGTTCTACGCCGGTGCCACCAGCAGCTACGACGTCACCTTGGACAAGTACGGCGAGAAGGTCGAGATCACCAAGCCGTGACCGCGGCGAGGACGCGCCTGACCCTGGCGTCGGTCGCCGTCGCGTTCGCGGCAGCCGACACGTACGTCGTCGTACTGGCCCTCCCGGACATGATGTCCGGCGTCGGACTGTCGGCCGACGAGCTGCAGCGGGCGGCGCCGATCATCTCCGGGTTCCTGCTCGGCTACATCGCCGTGCTGCCGCTGATCGGCCGGATCGCGGACGTCGCCGGCCGTACGCCGGTGCTCGTCGGCGCGTTGCTGCTCTTTGCCGTCGGGTCGCTGATCACGGCGGGGGCGTACGACCTCTCGCTGGTGGTCATCGGGCGGTTCCTGCAAGGGGTCGGCGGCGGTGGGTTGGTGCCTGCGACGCTCGCGCTGGTGGCGGATCTCTGGCCGGCTGAGCGCCGCGGATTGCCGTTGGGTGTGGTCGGGGCCGTGCAGGAACTCGGATCGGTGCTCGGGCCACTGCTGGGCGCCGCTGTGCTCGCGGTTGCTGACTGGCGGTACATCTTCTGGCTCAACCTGGTGGTTGCGGTCGCGCTCGCGTTGCTGCTGCGTGGTCCTCAGCGGCCTCGGGTATCCGATGCCGTCGGGCTGCTGGCCTGTGTGACGCTCGGCCTGACGCTGACAGCTCCGTCGCGGCTTGCCTCGGGAGTCACGCTCGGGTTGCCGTTCGTGCCATTTTCCGGGTCGTCGCGGTTGCTCACGCCGATCGGCGTGGTCACGTTGGTGCTCGGGGTGCTGTGGCTAGGGCTGGTAGTGGGTCGTACACGGGGGCGTCTGTCGGCGGTGCTTGCCCGCGTCGACCTCGTGGGGGCGGGCCTGTTGGCCGTCGCCCTGGCAGGCGTCGTACTGGCATTCGCGACAGCCGATCCGGAGCAGGAGTTGATGTCTCCGGCGGGGCCCTGGCTGCTGGTCGGTGCCGCGGCTTTCGCGGTGGGTTTCGCTTGGTGGCAGCGGCGTACGGCGGCTGCTCTGGTGCCGCGCGGATTGCTGGGCAGGCGGCCGGCGTGGGGTGCGTTGGTGGTCAGTTTTCTGATCGGCTGCGCGTTGATCGCTGCACTGGTCGACGTACCGGTGTTTGCCCGCACGACGCAGGGCGGCGGACAGTTGGCTGCTGCCCTGGTCCTCTTGCGGTTCCTGATCGCGTTGCCCATTGGAGCGGTCGTTGGTGGGTGGCTCACGCGGCGGTACGGGCTCGGGCTGATCACGGGCGGCGGTCTCGCGCTGGCCGGCGCGATGTTCGTGGTGATGGCGTTCTGGGGCCGTACGGCGCTGGATCATTGGCCGGCGACCGCCGTACTGCTGGTGTGCGGCTTCGGGTTCGGACTCGCGTTGTCGCCGGTGAACACCGCGATCCTCGGCGCGACCCCCGCCGACAGTCATGGGCTGGCGAGTGCCCTGGTCGTGGTCGCGCGGATGGTCGGCATGCTCGTCGGCGTCTCCGCGCTCACCGCGATCGGCCTGCGCCGGTACTACGCGATTGCCTCCGGCATCCAATCGCCGAACGCGCTCTGTCCGGACTCCCCCGGCAACTGCCGTCCGTACGTCGAAGCGCTGCGCGATGCGGCCGTTTCACAAGTTCACGCGATCTTCGCCGGGGCAGCTGTGTGCGCCTTTCTGGCGGCAGTCCTGAGCGTCGCGCTGCTCGGCCGGCGTGGCGTGCTGCACACATGATGATCGTCATGCGGAACGGTCGTCCGGGGTTCGCGTACCGTAAAGGCGTGACCCTTGCCACCGCCGACGGCCTGTGCTCGACGTTCTGCCGGTTGTTGCAGGAACCGTTGGCGGGGACGGCCGTGGTCGCAACGGCCTGGGTGCTGGTCGAGCAGCCCGGGCCATGGGGTGCCAACGCGCCCACGCAGAGTCATCTCGACCCGTCGTTCGGCGGGTCCTTCGACGACCGGTGCAAGAAGCTCGACCTCCGGTTCGCGCTGATCCGCTCGCCCGGCCGGCATGCGGACGCGCTTGAGCGTTCGCACCAGGTGTTCGTCGCGTCGACCCGGCCCGGAAAGACCTGGCTGCTCGGCGGAACGGTCGTGAACCCCACGGAGTTGGAGTCGCTCGATCTCGCGGCGGTCGCCCGCAGTGACCGTACGGCGGTGGTCGCGTCACTGCCCGCGCTCCAGCCGGTCGACGAGCCGATCGTGCTGGTCTGTACCAACGGCAAACGCGACACCTGCTGTGCGGTCCTCGGCCGTCCGCTGGTGTCCGGGCTTGCGGCGCGGGTACCTGGGCGGGTGTGGGAAGCCAATCATCTCGGCGGGCACCGGTTCGCCCCGACCGCGACGTACCTGCCGGCCGGGACGATGCACGGTCAGCTGACCGTCGACACCGCCGTCGGCGTCCTTGCTGCGGCGGATCGCGGTGAGACGGTGCTGACCGGTCTGCGCGGGCGCTCGACCTGGACGAAACGCGGTCAGGCCGCCGAGATCGCCGTCCGCGAACACATCGGGGAACTGAGCCTGGACGCACTGACCGTCGTCGCCGAAGATGCCGACGCGGTCACCGTCCAGCACATCGACGGCCGGGCGTGGAGCGTACCGGTCAGCTGTGAGACCGCTGATCCACCCCGCCCTGACTCCTGCGGAAAGGAACCGTTCGCCATGTCGATTCTGCAAGCCGGAACCCCCGAGGCCGTCCGATGACCGACGGGTTCGACGACCTGCTGGCCGCGAACGCCGAGTACGCCGCCGACTTCCACTACGGCGGCTTCGACGGCATCGCGCACGCCGGCATCGGCCTGGTCACCTGCATGGACTCGCGCATCCCGCCGCTGGAGATGCTCGGCCTGAAGCCCGGCGACGCGAAGGTCCTGCGCTCGGCCGGCGGCCGCGTCACCGAGATGACCATGACCGGACTCGTACTCGGCGTCCAGCTGCTCGGCGTCCGGCGGATCATGATCATCCCGCACACCCGCTGCGCGATGGCCGCGATGTCGGAGGACGACCTGCGCGCCAAGGTGGAGCAGGCCGCGGGCAGGCCCGCCGGGTACCTTCCGATCTCGGTCATCCCGGACCAGCAGGAAGCTCTTCGCCGCGATGTGGCCGCGGTGCGGCAGCACCCGTTGATCGGCGACGACGTGCTGGTCGGCGGCTTCATGTACGACGTCGACACCGGCCGGCTGACGCAGATCAGCTGATCAGCACCTTGCCGGTATCGAGCTCGTAGAACGCACCGACGAGTCTGAGTTGATCGGCCCGCTCGAGCGGGCCGATCACCGGCGACGCGGCTCATGTCATCGACCGTAACAGATTGCATACAGTGTGCAATAGGTGCGGGTGTTCGGGTTCACTCGGTTCCCGGCGGGAAATCTGATAGACACCACATATGAGACTCCGCCCCGCCTCATTCCACCGCTCCCTCGTCGCCGGCGCCCTGGCCTTGACCGCCGTACTGTCCGGCGCACCCATCGCCCAGGCAGTCCCCGCCACCGCACCGGCGTTCCGCGGTGGACCCGTCACCGGCTGCCTGGATTCCTCCGTCGCCGGAACGGTCGAGGAGCAACGACTCGGCCGGGGCATCAACGGCGGCCCGTCCGTACCGGCCGAGATCCTGCGCCGTACCGGCTTCGATCGCCAGGTCGATGTGTTCACCCAACTCCTTTGCCGCGTCCCGTCCCGCAAGGCCGCGGCCGCACTCGTCCGCGCCCACGGCGAGGCCCTGTGGCGCGCAGCGACGTACCGCGCCCAGCACGCACCGCAGGACGCCGACGCGCTGCCGTCCACCGACGACCGCGGCCTGTACTGGGCACGCCTCTCGATGGCGCTCGCCCTCCGCCAATGGCAACCGGCCTTCGGTCTGAGTACGGCGGAACGCGCCGAGTTGATCCGCTCGTTCGAGTACGCCTCACGCGGCATCACGACCACGCGCTTCTCCCCCGGCGGTCGCAAGATCCTCGTCACCGGGTTCGATCCGTTCACGCTCGACGCGGACATCCGGATCGGCAACCCGTCCGGCGCGAACGCGCTCACCCTCGACGGTCAGCGGTGGACCGTCAACGGCACGACGTACGAGATCCAGACCGCTGTCTTCCCGGTCCGGTACACCGACTTCGACGAGAACATGGTCGAGGACACACTCGCCCCGCACTACCGCCCCGGCCCGCAGCACGCCGACCTGGTGATGACCGCCAGCCAGGGGCGGGTCGGCATCTTCGACCTCGAGGTGTTCAACGGGCGTCGGCGGTCGGTGAGTTCGATCGGCGACAACAACAACCTCTGGGGCGGCGGAACCATCAGCTCACCGGTCGTCTCTCCGAGCATGCCGGCCGGACCCGAGTGGACCACGTCCAGCCTTCCGTTGGCGCGGATGGCACAGACCGACGTGGCGCCGTTCCGCACCCGGGTCAACACGTCGATCCTCGAGATCCCCGCAGGCGAGAGCACTCCGGTCCGCCGCCCGGACGGTCCGACCGAAGGTTCCATCGCGTCGGAGGGCGCCGGCGGCGGCTACCTCTCCAACGAGGTGGCCTACCGCAACACCCTGCAACGCGACCTCCTCGACCCGTCGATGCCCGCCGGCCACCTGCACGTCCCGGTCCTCTCCTTCGACCTGACGAACAAGACCGACATCACCGACCCCACCTACGAGGCGAACCGGACTGCGATCATCACCGGAGCCCACGCCATCCTGCGCTCCGCTCTCAGCTGATCACAAAACCACCCACCTGATCACAATCCTGTTCCCCTGCCGTCCGGATCCTCACGATCCATGCGGTTGGTCGCCCACGAGGCCGTCGGGCAACCTGGTCCAAATGTCGACTTTTCTATATCGGCGATGGCCTGCCTGAGCTGGGACCTTGGTGACCAGCGGCGGACCGCGATAGGTCACGGGGGCCTGGTGTACAGGAAAGTGATCAGCTCGTGGCGAGTGATCAGTTCAGTGATCACTCGGTGAGGATTCCGAAGGCTTCCAGGATGTTGTCGACCCGGTGGTCGGGCGCTGGGGCTTCCGGGCGACGGCGGGTGCCTACCTGGATGGTGTGGAGACCGGCGTTGATTCCGCCCTGGACGTCGTACGCCGGGTGGTCGCCGACCATCCAGCCGTCGGTCAGCGTGGTGTTGGTGTGCTCTGCAGCCAGTTCGAAGATGCGGCGGTCGGGTTTGCGCACGCCGACCGCCTCGGAAATGCAGCAGAAGTCGACGACCTTCGCGATGCCCGTGTGCTGGAGCTTTCCGGTCTGCTGTACGACGGTCCCGTTGGTCACCACCGCCACCCGCCAGCCGTTGGCTCGCAGATTGGCCAGTCCGTCCAGTACCTCCGGCTCCGCCCAGGTGAATCGTGGATGCTCGCGGTCGTACTCCGCCACCGACAGCACAACGCCGTACCGCTCGCCGAACCCGGCGAACAACTCCTCCCGCGGCTGGAACCCGCCGTTGTCCTGAGCAACCAACCACTCGACCGCGTCCGCCCCCAACCCCGCGCGCCCCACGACCCACCGCGCCCACGCCGCGAACGCCGCATCCCGATCGATCAACGTGTTGTCCAGGTCAAAACAAACCAACCGCTCCACCCCACCACCCTCACACACCACTCGGCGACCTGACGATCCGCGCAGGTCTCAGCGCCAGCCCGGTGGCGGCCGGAACCATTTCCCGGGGCCGTGAACAGGTAAAGGGTGCTGTGAACAGGCAATAACAGGTGCTCACCCACCAGTTCCTGTTCAAGCCCCCGAGTTCCTGTTCAAGGCTGCCGGTTCAGGGCATACGGTGTCCCCGGGAGTGAGGGCGGGTCAGACGTCGATGCGGTTCTCGTCCAGTTCGTAGGCGCCTTGGACGAGGAATTCCTTGCGGGGCGCTACGTCGTTGCCCATCAGGAGGTCGAAGACTTGGGCGGCCGCTTCGGCGTCGTCGACGGTGATGCGGCGAAGCGTGCGGTGGCGCGGGTCCATGGTGGTTTCGGCCAGCTGATCGGCGTCCATTTCACCGAGACCCTTGTAACGCTGCGGTGGCTCCTTCCAGCGGACGCCCTTCTTCATGAGTTCGGCGGTTTTCCGCTGGTACTCCGCGTCGCTGTAGGTGTACAGGTACTTGTCCTGCCCCTTCTTCGGGTTCGTCAGCTCGAAGCGGTGCAGCGGCGGTACGGCGGTGTAGACGCGACCTGCTTCGACCAGCGGCCGCATGTACCGGAAGAACAGCGTGGCGAGCAGGCAGCGGATGTGGGCGCCGTCGGAGTCGGCGTCGGCCATGAAGATGATCTTGCCGTAGCGCGCCTGCTCGAGGTCGAACGAGCGGCCGGAGCCGGCGCCGACCACCTGGATGATCGCGGCGCATTCGGCGTTCTTCAGCATGTCGCCGACGGATGCCTTCTGCACGTTCAGGATCTTGCCGCGGATCGGCAGCAGCGCCTGGAACTCGGAGTTCCGCGCGAGCTTCGCCGTACCCAACGCCGAATCACCCTCGACGATGAACAGTTCGGACCGATCGACGTCGTTGCTGCGGCAGTCCGCCAGCTTCGCCGGCAGCGCGGACGATTCGAGCGCGGTTTTGCGGCGCTGCAACTCCCGGTGCTGACGCGCGGCCACGCGGGTCCGCGACGCCGCGACAACCTTCTCGAGGACGGCGCGGGCCTGCGCCTTGTGCTCGCGCTTGGTCGAGGTGAGGAACTTCTCCAGCTCGGTCTGGACGACCTTCGCAACGATCCGCGACGCGGCCGGCGTACCGAGAACTTCCTTGGTCTGGCCATCGAACTGCGGCTCGGCCAGGCGCACGGTCACGACCGCGGTGAGCCCTTCGAGGACGTCGTCCTTGATGATCTCCTCGCCGTTCTTCAGCAGCCGGGTGCCGTCGAGTGCGCTCGTGAAGCTCTTCGACAGCGCGCGCTCGAAGCCGTTCACGTGCGTACCGCCCTTGGGGGTGGCGACGATGTTCACGAACGAGCGGACCTCGGTCTCGTAGCCGTCCCCCCAGCGGACCGCGATGTCGACGTCCAGGTCGCGCTCGACGTCGGTCGGGGTCATGTGACCGTCGTCGTCAAGCATCGGCACGGTCTCGGTGAAGTGACCGGTGCCGGTCAGCCGGATCACCTCGGTCACCTTCTGGTCGGTGGCCAGGAACTCGCAGAACTCCGAGATGCCGCCGTCGTGCTTGAACCGCTCCTCGGTGACCTCGTCGCCGCGCTCGTCGCGGATCACCAGCTCGAGCCCCGGCACCAGGAAGGAGGTCTGGCGCGCGCGGGTGACGAGTTCGTCGTAGTTGAAGGACGCGTCCTTGGTGAAGATCTGCCGGTCCGCCCAGTACCGGATGCGGGTGCCGGTGGCGCCCTTCTTCGCGCGGCCGGCCTTGCGCAGGCCCTTCGCGGGCGTGAACGACGCATTCGCGCCGTCGCCGTCGAACTGGCCGGGAACACCGCGCCGGAACGAAGTGGTCCAGACCGTACCGCCGCGGTCGACCTCGACGTCGAGGCGCGCGGACAGCGCGTTCACCACCGAGGCGCCGACACCGTGCAGACCGCCGGAGGCGTTGTACGACCCGCCGCCGAACTTGCCGCCGGCGTGCAGTTTGGTGAACACGACCTCGACACCGCTCAGCTTGGTCTTCGGCTCGATGTCCACCGGGATGCCGCGCGCCCGGTCGATCACCTCGACCGAACCGTCCTTGTGCAGCACGACGTCGATCCGGTCGCCGTGCCCGGCCAGGGCCTCGTCGACCGCGTTGTCGATGATCTCCCACAGGCAGTGCATCAGGCCGCGACTGTCGGTGGACCCGATGTACATCCCCGGCCGCTTCCGGACCGCCTCGAGCCCTTCGAGGACGAGCAGGTGGCGGGCGTTGTACGTCGGGTCGATCTCGGTACTGCGAGGTGTCGGGGCGGCCACTGGGCTCCTTCACATGGTTCACACGCTGACGACGTACAGCCTATGCGGCCGCACCCCCAAAACGACGCAGGCATGCCATCGCGGCCGGACACCGGACGAACCGCCCGCCGAACATTCCGGAGCGTGCAGACATACATGCGGGTACCGGAAACACGTGACGTCGCAGGTATCGATCAGGACTCAATTGGGAGTGGCGTACGACACTCCGATCCCGAGCAGACGGTGACGGTTCCATGGCGCACAGTGAGAAGAGAAGCACCCCGCCTCCGGTGGCACACCAGAAATCCGCTCGAGAAGAAACGATTCCCCGTCAACGAACGTCATACGAGGACAGGTGGTTCGTCTCACATACGGACACGTTGTCCCAACCGGGAAGCGATCCGCGTGTCAGGATGTTGCTATCTGGTGAGTACGGAACTAGATGAGATGAGGCCTCAATGACTACAGCACTCGCCCCGAGTTCGGCCCTGTCGGCCGCGGATCGTTGTGACCGCTGCGGTGCGCAGGCCTACGTCCGAGTCACTCTGACCAGCGGTGGGGAGTTGCTCTTCTGCGCCCACCACAGCCGGGAGCACTCGGAGAAGCTGCGCGACATCGCGATCACGATCCACGACGAGACGAACCGGCTCGACGCCACCCCCTCGGTCGCCGCTGAAGACGAGCGGTGACCTCCCAGCAGTCTTGAACCGTTAGCTGTCACAAACGCGCCAACGGCGGCGCCAAAGTCATACAGGCTTCGACGGCGGTTCACCCATCGGGTGGGCCGCCGTCCTGTGTGTCACAAAGTCCCTTACACAACAGGAACCTCGGGCCCGGGGCCGTGCCGCCGCAATTCTTGCCACGCCCGCGCCAGCCGGCCGACGGCGTCGTCGAGGACCTGCTCCGAATAGGCGAACGGAATCCGTACGTAGTCGTCGTGCTCACCGGACGGATCCATGGCGTGCCCGGCAACGACCTCTACCCCGTGCCGGAGCGCCACCTGCGCGAAGACACGGGCATCCGTCGACGGCAGCCGGATCCACAACGCCGACCCGCCGACCGGAGGCTCCCACTCCCACTCGGGAAGCCGTGAGCTCAGCAACTCCCCCATCAACTTCTTCCGCCCGGTTGCCAGCCGTGCCCGGGCGGCAGTCAGTTCGGAGAGCCGAGGCAACAATCTGGCGGTCAGCGCCTGGTCGATGACCGGACTGCCGAGATCCGCCAGCGCCTTGTGCCGCGCCAGCCGCTCGACCAGGGGCCGCGACGTTCGGATCCACCCGATCCGCAGACCGCCCCACACGGCTTTCGACACCGACCCGATCGTCAGCACCTCCGCGTCGTCCGGTGCGTACGCCGCCAGCGGCGGCGGAATCTCCGGCCCGGCGGGATCCCACGCAGAGTACGCGTTGTCCTCCACCACCACGACTCCGTGCCGCGCGGCCACCTCGGCGATCTGCCGACGGCGATTCGCCGACATCAGCCGCCCGGTCGGGTTGTGAAACGTCGGCATCACGAACAACATCGCCGGCTGGTGCTCGCCCAGCGCGGCCTCGAGCAGATCGGGCCGGATTCCGGCATCGTCCAGCGGTACGCCGGCCACACGCCCGCCGGCTGCTCCGAACAGGTCGAAGCACCCCGGCCAGCTCGGCTGCTCGATCGCGACCGTGGCACCGTTGCGCAGGAACATCTGCGTCGCCAGCGCGATCGCCTGATGCGCACCCGTGGTGACGACGATCTCGTCCGGCGACGTCGGCAGGCCGGACTCGGTGAAGTGGTCCGCGATCCGCTCCCGCAGGACCGGCAGCCCGCGTGGGTGGTAGCCGACATCACCGAGCAGTTCGGGCAACTCGTCGGACGCGAGCTCGACCAGCTCCGACGACAGTTCGGGCAACCCCGGATCCACGGCGTACGTGAGCGAGATGACCTCGCCCTGCCCGACCGTGATCCGGTGGAACAGCGACTCGCCGTACCCGGCGGGCATCCGCTTGTCCGATCGTGAACGCCCACGGCCGGCCGCCCGCGCGACCCTCGTCCCGCTGCCGCGCCGGCTCTCGACCAGACCCCGCGCGCGGAGTTCGTCGTACGCCGCGACGACCGTCGAGCGGCTGATCGCGAGCGCGTCGGCCAGCCGGCGCTCCGCCGGGAGGCGCGCACCGACCGGAAGCTCCGCGGAGCCGATCAGGGCCGTGATCTCGTCCGCGAGCCGCCGGTACAGGCCGCCCGTGCGCCCGGTCAGCCGGTGGCCGATCAGATCGGCCAGCACGTCCGGGTCTCCAGAACGGTCCACTTCTCCTCGGATTGGCTCGGGTGGACTGCTTCGGTCGCCGACAGGCTAGTACCTCAAGGCAGTCCACTTCGAGGAGCAGAGATGGGAATCGGTCAGTTGGCGGGGTTCGCCGGCGCGACGCTGGTGCTGGTCGGGATGCCCGGTCCGAACAACCTCTACATCTCGCTCCGCAGCCTCACCCAGGGGCGGCGGGCCGGCGTCGTCTCGGCGCTCGCGATCGAGACCGGGACGCTCGTCTACCTCGTCGTCACCGCGCTCGGCCTGGCCACGCTCGTCCAGACCTCCCCGGCAGTGTTCCGGGCGATCACCGTGGCCGGCGCGCTCTACCTGGCGTACCTCGGGCTCAAGCTCCTCAGGGCTCCGGCGAGCGAGCACGCAGCCGAAGGCCTTCAGGCCGCACCGTTGGGCCGCGTATTCCGCGACGGCGTCGTGGTGAATCTGCTCAACCCGAAGGCCGCGCTGTTCTTCCTCGCGTTCCTGCCGCAGTTCGCCACGCGCGGCGCGAACCCCGACCAGTTGCGCGCCGAACTCCTGATGCTCGGCGCCGGCACGCTGCTGATCGGTCTCGCGCTCGACCTCTGCTACGCGATCGGCGCGGACGCCGTCGGACGCCGGTTCCGGGCCGCCCGTACGTCCAGCCGCACCCGCAACCTCGTGGTCGCGACGATCTACCTCGCGCTCGCCGCGTTCGCCGTCACGACCGCGCTCTGAGGCGCCTCGACCACCGTCAACTCGCCGTCCGCGAGCCGCAGCGACAAGGCCTCGCCGCCGACCCGCAGGCCGTCGAGCTCGAGCACCTTCCACGGCAGCGTGACCGCGGGGTTGATCGCCAACCTGCCGCCGGGAACGTCGGGCTCGATCCCGAGAGCGGCGACCAGGACCGCAACCGCCGACGTCGCCGCCCAAGCTTGCGGCCGGCACGACAGTGGGTACGGCGTCGGCGTCCGCTCGGCCTCCAGGCCGCGGCCGCCGTACAACTCCGGGAGCCGGTAGTCGAATGCCTCCGCAGCGCGCACCAGACCCTCGACGTACGACGATGCCACCTCGGACTGACCGCTCGCGAACAGGCCCTGCACCGTCATCGCGGTGTCGTGCGGCCACACACTGCCCGTGTGGTAGCCGAGCGGGTTGAAGCGGGTCATTGCCGTCGACAACGTTCGCAGGCCGAAGCCGCTGTTCAGATCGGCGCCGGCCAGGACGTCGGCGACGGTCTGCTCCTCGTCCGCGTCGAGCAGGCCGGTCCCGAGCAGGTGGCCCATGTTCGAGGCGCGGCCGACCACCGGGTTCTTCGAGCCGTCGAGGGCGATCGCCGGGTAGCCGTCGACCCAGAACGCGGCGCGGAAGCGTTCCTGCAGGGCGGCCGCCCACTCTCGCCATTCGTCGCCGGACTCGCCGTGCGCCTCGAGCAGTTCGGCGCCCTGGATCGCGGCGGCGTACGCGTACCCCTGCACCTCGCAGAGCGCGATCGGCGCGGTCGCCAGCGTCCCGTCCGGCCACTGCACCGCGTCGGCGGAGTCCTTCCAGCCCTGGTTCGCCAGCCCGTGACCGGACTCGTCGATGTACTCGAGGAAGCCGTCACCGTCGGGGTCGGCGTACTCCTTCATCCAGGTCAGCGCGCGCCGCAGGTTCGGCAGCAGGTCGCGAACCTCGTCGGCGGGCATCCCCCAGCGCCACGCCTTGTGCAGCGTCATGATCCACAGCTGAGTCGCGTCGTGCGTCCCGTAGTACACGTCCGGGAGCACCAGTCCGCCGCCGTGGTCGGCGACCTCGGCCCGCAGCTCGTGCGGGATCTTGCCCGGCTGCTCGGCGGACCCGGCGTCGACCTTCGTCCCCTGCCGGGCGGCGAGCGCGCGCAGCGTCCCGGCGGCGAGGGTCGGGTCGACCGGGATCAGCATGCCCGACGAGATCAGCGAGTCGCGGCCGAAGAGCGTGAGGTACCACGGCGGGCCGGCGCCCAGGTACCGGTCGCCGTCATCCGCGAGCTGCAGCCCACGGACGTCGCCCAGCGAACGGTCGAACCAGTGCTCCACGCGCTTGTCGTCGCAGCGGACGGTCACGTCGTACGGCGCACGCTCGGCCGGCGGATCGATCGAGAAGCCGGTGTTCGACTTCGGGAACTCGGCCGTGATGTGCAGGGTGAGGGTGAACTCCTCCCCCGGCTCGAGATGCGGCGCGGCCGAGACAGCTGGATCGGCGGTGACGACGACGCGAGTGTTTTCGTCTTCCCACCGCGTGCGCTCGGGGCCGTCCGGGAGCGGGGCGAGCTGCGGCATGCTCTCGGCCGCGCCGCTGCGCACCGCCGCGGTACCCGCCAGGTCGGTGCCGAGAGCAACATCCAGCCGGCAGTCGACGGCATCCCGGGCGCGGTTCACCAGCGTGATCCGCTCGACCACCCCGTCGGACTGGACTGTTCGCGTGCGATACAGCATCACGGTCGGGTCGTGCCGGGTGTCACCGAGCCACTCGAGTGTCGCGACGTACTGATGGGTGGCTGTGTCGTGCTCGTCGACATGCACCGGGAGCGGCTCGCGGCCGTCGACCGTCACGCGCAGCTGCGACAGGATCCGGCGGTCGCGGGCGTACACGCCCTCCGCGCCGGTACCGGTGAGCTGCCCGGATCGCGGCGACAGCACCACCCACGGAGCAGAGAGCGCAGTGACCAGTTCATGCAGTGGGGACGACATGTCTCCACCCTAAACGTGACCCGGATGCGGTTAAGTAGGTATGTGGAGACAGGTGTGAGCATCCTCGTCGGGATCGCGATCTTCGTCGGCATCGTCGGGATCGTCGTCCCGATCCTGCCCGGCGCGATCTTGAGCCTGGCCGCGATTCTCGTCTGGGCGCTGGTCGAGCGCAGTGCGACCGGCTGGGTGGTGTTCGCCATCGCCGCGGTCCTGATCGGGGCCAGTCAGGTGGTCAAGTACGTCGTACCGGAGCGACGGCTTCGCGAGGCCGGCGTCCCGCGGCGGTCGATCGTGATCGGGGTGCTGCTCGGGATCGTCGGGTTCTTCCTGATTCCTGTGGTCGGCATGTTCATCGGTTTTCCGGTCGGCGTGTACCTGTCCGAGCTGCAGCGGCAGCGGACGCAGGCGGCCGCCTGGACGTCGACCAAGCACGCGCTGCGGCAGACCGGTGTCTCGATTCTGATCGAACTGCTGGGGACATCGCTGGCCGCGGCAGTGTGGTTGATCGCGGTGCTGTTCGTGGTCTGAGGCCGGGCGTGATTCCTTGGTCTGAGCACGTTCTTAGGTGATTGCCAGCTTTCTCTCAGGCTGGGTGGAGCGTTGTCCAAGGTCGGTGCGTCATCGTGAAGACCAGTGCCGGCTCCCCAGGCGGCACGCAGTACATCGCCCGTACATGATCAGGACGGAAGGCTCAGCACGATGAAGCTCACAGAGAAGCGGTGGCGCCTGCTCGGCACCGTCGCGGCGGTCGCGGTGACCACCACGGCCGGCGGCGTCGCCTGGGCGACGACCAGCGCGGACCCGACGCCGTCGCCGTCAACCTCCCCCTCCAGCCCGTCGACACCTGGTCAGGAGCAGCCGGACCGGCCGGGCAAGGGCGGTTTCGCGCGCGGCGCGTTCGGCTTCGGCGGCGCGCTGCATGGCGAGTTCGTCGTACCGAAGGACGGCGGCGGGTACCAGACGGTCGCGACGCAGCGTGGTGAGGTGACCGCGGTCAGCAAGGAATCGCTCACGGTGAAGAGCGAGGACGGCTACAGCCGGACGTACACAATGACCGAGGACACGCTGGTCAACGCCGCCCGCGACGGCATCGACGACGTGAAGACCGGGAACACCGTGACCGTCGTCGCTGTGGTGGCCGACGGCAAGGCGACGGCCAGTCGGGTGAACGACGGTACGGTCCGCAAGGCGGCCGGCGAGAAGTGGGGCTTCAAGCGCGGTCCCCGCTGACCTGCTCACAGCCGACGTACAGCTGGCTCGCGGCCGATTCACAGGTGATTGCCAGGAATCATCCAGGTTCCGCACGGCGGGCGGCGTCACACTGAGACCATGAGTCCGCATCTGCTGGTCGTCGACGACGAACCGAACATCGTCGAACTGCTGTCCGCGAGCCTGCGGTTCGCCGGGTACGACGTGACCACGGCGAGCCACGGCGCCGAGGCGCTGCGCAAGGCCCGCGACGTCGAGCCGGACCTGGTGGTGCTCGACGTGATGATGCCCGGACTCGACGGATTCGAGGTCGTCCGCCGGCTGCGTGGTGAGGACCGGCACGTGCCGGTGCTGTTCCTCACCGCGCGCGACGCGGTCGAGGACAAGGTGCTCGGGCTGCAGACCGGCGGCGACGACTACGTCACCAAACCGTTCAGCCTCGACGAGCTCGTCGCCAGGGTCCGCGCGTTGCTCCGGCGCTCCGGTCACCGCGCTCAGGCCGCCGCGGACGCCGCCGTACTGCGGTATGCGGACCTGGAACTGAACGAGGACAGCTACGAGGTCTTCAAGGCGGGGAAGCCGGTGCAGCTGTCGCTGACCGAGTTCAAGCTGCTGCGATGCCTGCTGGAGAACGCCGAACGTGTGATGTCGAAGAGCCAGATCCTCTCCGCGGTCTGGAACTACGACTTCGCCGGTGACGCCGGGGTGGTGGAGTCCTACATGTCGTACCTGCGCCGTAAGGTCGACACCGGCGACCAGAAGCTGCTCCACACCGTCCGCGGGGTCGGCTACGTCCTGCGCACTCCTCGAGGGCCCAACTGATGTCTGTCAGCCATCACCAGCGGTTCACCGATCGGTACCCGCTGCGCGTCACGATCGTCGTGGTCGTGCTGGCACTGGTCGCGTTGGCGCTGGCCGCGTCCGGCGTGTTGGCCACCACGACCATGCGCGGGTACCTGCTCGACCGCGTCGACGAGCAGCTGCAGAAGACCGCCGTGCAGATGTCACGCATCGCTTCGGACCGGCGGCCGATTCCGCCTGGAGGCGGGCGCGGGCCGCGGCAGTTGCCGAGCGCGTTCGTGGTGCAGTTCAACGACTCCGACGGTGCCAGCGACAACGGGCCGTACGGGCCGCGGCTCACCGACACCGAGCCGCTGCCTGCGTTGCCGCGGCTGACGCTGGACGAGATTCGCGCGCTCGACGGGAAGGCATTCCAGGTCGATGCGCAGAGCGGCAGCGCGACCTGGCGGGTGCTGGCGATGCCTACCTCGGACGATCGCGGCTCGGTGATGGTCGCGCAGAGCCTCGGGGACATGGACCACACGATCCAGCGGCTGATCGGGATCCAGGTCGCGGCCGGCATCATCCTGCTCGTGTTGCTGGCCGGCGTCGGGACGTACGTCGTACGGCGAAGTCTGCGCGGACTGGAAGACGTCGAACACACCGCCGTCGCGATCGCGGGCGGGGACCTGAGTCGACGGGTCCCGCAGCGCGATCCGCGGACCGAGGTCGGGCGATTGTCGCTCGCGCTGAACCAGATGCTCGGGCAGATCGAGAACGCGTTCGCGCAACGTACGGCGTCCGAGTTCGCGGCGCGGCGATCGGAGGACGTGGCCAGGCGGTCGGAGGAGGCCGCGCGCCAGTCCGAGGAGCGGATGCGGCGGTTCGTGGCCGACGCCTCGCACGAGCTGCGGACGCCGTTGACGTCGATCCGCGGCTTCGCGGAGTTGTCGCGGCAACGCGGCGAGGTCGACCCGGACACGATGCGGCGGATCGAGGACGAGGCGCAGCGGATGGGTCTGCTCGTCGACGATCTGCTCCTGCTCGCGCGCCTCGACCAGCAGCGGCCGCTGCGGACGGAGACCGTTGATCTGTTGCCGATCGCGGCCGATGCTCTGCACAACGCGCAGGCCGTCCAGCCCGAGCGGGACATCTCGCTGACGATCCTGCCTGGGTCGCAGGCGCCGGTGGTACTGGGCGACGAGGCGCGGTTGCGGCAGGTCCTCGGGAACTTGGTGAGCAACGCGCTCCACCACACGCCGGTGTCCGCGCCGATCACAGTGTCTGTCGGTACGCGTGGCTCGGAGGCAGTCTTGGAGGTCAGCGATACGGGTCCTGGGCTGACCGACGAACAGAAGTCCCGCATCTTCGAACGCTTCTACCGCGCCGACACCGCCCGCACCCGCACCACCGGCGGCTCCGGCCTCGGCCTGTCCATCGTCGCCGCCCTGGTCGCCGCCCACCGCGGCCGAGTCACCGTCACAGACACCCGCCCCCGCGGTGCCACCTTCACCGTCCACCTCCCCCTCTCCCCCAATCCCCCACCCACCTGACAGCAGCGCACGGCGTCCGGCAAGCAGCGGATTTCGCATGCCGCGTCCGCTCCACAACCCGAGCTGACGACGATCCCCGAGCCCACCCGTACCCGAACCGGAGCGCCTGCCCGTGCCCGCACCGTGGGTTCACCCATCGTGTTGTGGGTTCCGTACCCGTATGAAGGGTGAGGAACCCACAACAGCGTGGGTGAACCC
>NZ_JBEZFT010000082.1:0-2730 GCF_040649595.1 Kribbella sp. NPDC048915
AGGTGGGTTCACCCATCGTGTTGTGGGTTCCGTACCCTTCACACGGGTCAGGAACCCACAACACCGTGGGTGAACCCACCGCGCGGGGACAGGCGCGGTCGTCCAGCGCGGGCGCGCCGACTCGGTCACGCGGACCCACGCACGGATCGGTCACCAGAGCCGTTAGACCGGTTTGACCCGGAACGCGCTCGAGGTGAGGAGCTCGGCTGCTTCGTACGCCGCCTTCTTGATGCCCTTGCGTTCGTCGAAGAAGCCGCCGACCACTCCGACCCCGGGGAGCTTGCCGACGAACCGGGCTCCCAGACTGCCGCGCGGACGCTCCTCGAACACTTCGCTGAGCCCGCCGAACAGCTTGCTGAGCCGCCAGACCAGGCGCACACCCTTGCGCAGCCCCATGTCCGTCGAGACCTGGTTGAGTCCGAGTTGTTCGGCAACCTCCTTGCCGGCGACATCGGGGTCGTCGTACTTCAGGACCTCGTCCGGGGTGATCGGGCGGTCGGTGAGTACCCGGATGATGATCGACGTACGGTCGGCGTGCGCCTCCACGCCGTACTCGCGGCAGACCGCGCCGATCACCATCGCCTGCACCGCCGCGCCCAGGGTGTCCTTCATCGGCAGCCGGTCCGCCGCCGCGCCGCTGAGCCGGGGGAGACCGGCGACCACCGCGGCGAATCCACCCAGCCGCTCGACCCACCAGTCGCAGCGGTCGGCCAGGGGGAGGGCCGGCCATTCGTCGTGACCGGGCACCTTCATCTGCAACAGCCGGTCGATCGCGAGGATCAGGCCCTTCTCGGCCAGGTTCGGTTTCTCCTGGTCGGAGTAGTCGGTGAGGAAGCTGCGGATGCCGAACGGGTCCTGCGAACGGAGCGCGTCGAGCACGATGTCGATCCCCAGTTCGACCCGGCTGATGGCGAGAATCACGGCCGAATCGGGGATGTCGGGACGGTCGGTCACGCGGCAAGAGTAGGGATCCGGCGGGTCAGGACGGTTGCCGGGACAAGCTTCGGCGTGTCAGTTGTGATTCGAACACGTGTTCGGGATACTTTGGTGCTCGGAAGGTGGGCCGGGACGGCCGAGTTGTCCACAGATTCGAGGTGGCAGCGAAAACTGTCCGTGGCGACGAATACCTTCTCTGGCGACAACGAAGTTCCTTCGGGCGGCCGGCCGGCGGCCCCGGATTATCAGATGGGTCAGGTGGCATTCACATGGCGAGTGCAGCGAGTGCGGAGCGCGCGGCGGCCGATCGCGAGAAGGCGCTTGCGACCGCGCTGACGCAGATCGAGCGGCAGTGCGGCAAGGGTGCGGTGATGCGCCTGGGTGAGCAGGGCAAGGCGCCGATCGAAATCATCCCTACCGGCTCGATCGCGCTCGACATCGCGCTCGGGATCGGCGGTCTGCCGCGCGGCCGGGTCGTGGAGATCTACGGTCCGGAGTCCTCGGGTAAGACGACGGTCGCCCTGCACGCGGTCGCGAACGCTCAGCGGGCCGGCGGGATCGCGGCCTTCATCGACGCCGAGCACGCCCTCGACCCGGAGTATGCGCGGAAGCTGGGCGTCGACACCGACGCGCTGCTGGTCTCGCAGCCGGACTCCGGTGAGCAGGCGCTCGAGATCGCCGACATGCTGGTCCGCTCCGGCGCGATCGACATCGTCGTGATCGACTCGGTGGCCGCGCTGGTGCCGCGCGCCGAGATCGAGGGCGAGATGGGCGACAGTCACGTCGGTCTGCAGGCCCGGCTGATGAGCCAGGCGCTGCGGAAGATGACCGGTGCGGTCAACGCGACCGGGACGACCGCGATCTTCATCAACCAGTTGCGCGAGAAGATCGGCGTCATGTTCGGTTCGCCGGAGACGACGACCGGTGGTCGCGCGCTGAAGTTCTACGCGTCGGTGCGGCTGGACGTGCGCCGGATCGAGTCGCTCAAGGACGGCACCGACGTGGTCGGCAACCGGACCCGCGTGAAGGTCGTGAAGAACAAGGTGGCCCCGCCGTTCAAGCAGGCCGAGTTCGACATCATCTACGGCCAGGGCATCAGCCGCGAGGGCAGCCTGCTCGACCTGGGGGTGGAGCAGGGCTTCGTCCGCAAGGCCGGCGCCTGGTTCACCTACGAGAGCGACCAGCTCGGCCAGGGCCGGGAGAACGCGCGAAACTTCCTGCGCGACAACCCCGATCTGGCCAACGAGCTGGAGAAGAAGATCAAGGAGAAGATGGGCATCGGCCCGACGCTCGACCAGCCGGCCGACGAGGCCACGGCCGAGGTCGATGTCGACTTCTGACCGACCCTCCGCGGGCGGCAGCGACCCTCGGCAGCCACCGGTTGCCGACGACGCTGCCCCCGCGGCGCTGTCTCTACCCCACGACGAACGCCTCGCCCTCGCCCGCAAACTCCTGGCCGAGGGCACGGCGGCCTCCGCCGCGGGGACCGTTCCGGCGGCCGAGGCGGCTTCCGCGACCGAGCGAACGTCGTACCGCCGGTCGTCGGCCCAACGCGTGGCTGCGGAGCGCGTCGCCTCGCGAGCAGCATCGTCCGTCGAGCCCCCATCGGGTGGCGATGGCGATGCCGCATCTGACGAGTCGACCTCCGCAGCTCCGCGGCGAGCATCACGTCGCGCTCGCGGCAACGCGTGGGACGACTCCGACGACTTCCTGGACAGCGGCGAGACGGAGCGCCGCCCACGCCGTACCGGATCCATCCGACGCACCATCAGTACTGTCGACCCGTGGGACGAC
>NZ_JBEZFT010000082.1:2827-32470 GCF_040649595.1 Kribbella sp. NPDC048915
GACCAACCCACCGCGCCATCCGCCGAGTCCGCCGCACGCGGCTCGCGCCTTAGCGCGAACGCAGATCCCATTGATCCGTGGGACGACCAACCCACCGCGCCATCCGCCGAGTCCGCCGCACGCGGCTCGCGCCTTAGCGCGAACGCAGATCCCATTGATCCGTGGGACGACCAACCCACCACGCCATCCGCCGAGTCCGCCGCACGCGGCTCGCGCCTTAGCGCGAACGCAGACCCCATTGATCCGTGGGACGAGTTGCCCAGTACGGCGTTCGGTGAGTCCAGGGGCGGGACTTCGTCGCGTCGCACGAACGCGGACCCGATCGATCCGTGGGGTGACGACGACGCGGAGGCCGCGGCGGCGCGCGATGCGCAGGCCGAGGCTCGCTTGGCCGAAGCACGCGCCTTTGCAGCGGACACTCCAGTATCGCCTCGTGACCGATCTCCGCGCAATACGCCGGACTGGCCCGACACTCGCCGGGACCTGGCTCTCCCCGAGAGCTCCGAGGCCATGGGCGGGGGGCGGACGCAGCCGGTAACGCAACTGCGGAGCACTGCCGCCCCGCGCGACACATCGGCGAGCTTCGATCCGTGGGCAGACTTGAGCGATGAGTCCGACGAACAGCCAGACGAACAGCCAGCGGCGGATGGGCTGACGGCCGAAGCGGGAGCAGAGTCGGCGCGTGCGGCAGTCGCTTCGCAACGACGTCGTACGGGTTCCAATCGCAGCGGTGATTCGAACCAGCTCCGCGCAGGCGCTGCTGCAGCAGGTCGTGCGGAACCACGTCGCGCGGCTGACGGCGAGGAGGAAGACGCGGCCGCTGCGCGGGAGACCGCTGGACGGGGCGGTAGTAGCGCGGAGCGGCGGGCGGCGGCTCGGCGGCGTTCGGGCGGGGGATTCGGGCGACGCAAGAAGCGGCCCGCGGGTGACGAGCCGAACGGGACGGGTGATCCCGAGCAGGATGGACCGCCGGCGGATCCGCACTCGGTGGCTCGGACGATTTTGCTGGACAAGCTGACCGGGCAGCCGCGGACGAGGGCGGAGCTGGCCGATGTGCTGGCCGAGCGCGACATTCCGGATGAAGTGGCCGATGAGGTGCTGGATCGGTTCACCGAGGTCGGGCTCATCAACGATGCCGCGTTCGCCGAG
Organism: Kribbella sp. NPDC048915; assembly: GCF_040649595.1. NCBI lineage: Bacteria > Bacillati > Actinomycetota > Actinomycetes > Propionibacteriales > Kribbellaceae > Kribbella > Kribbella sp. NPDC048915. Next base: position 3,977 of record NZ_JBEZFT010000082.1, read on the forward strand.
GCGTGGGTGGAGTCGCGGCATCGCGGGCGCGGGCTGGGCAAGCGGGCCTTGGCGCAGGAGTTGCGGCGGCGCGGCGTCGACGATCAGTTGGCGCGCGACGCGCTCGAGGAACTCGATTCCGACCAAGAAGAGGCGACGGCGCGGGAACTGGTCCGGCGAAAGCTGCGGTCGATGCGCTCACTGGACCGGCAGGTGGCGATGCGACGCCTGCTCGGAATGCTGGCGCGCAAGGGATACCCGGGTGGGCTTGCCATGAGCGTCGTCACACAAGAACTCGATGCGGGCCACGACGAGTTCCCCCTCATCGACGACTCCGGTTTGGGCCCCGAGTAGAGGTTCGCCGTCGGCGCTACGGGTAGGTCGGTCGGGTCGGTGCCTGGGTCGCTCGACGTATGCGCGGATGTGCGGGCACCCGGGTTGGACGCGTCCTGGATCTCGCTGACGCGGAACGATCCGCGAGCGCGGCGTTGCCGCCGCGGTTGGCTGAGCAGCGGGGGAGGCTCCCTGTTCGGGATACGTTGGTCCGATGCCATCGGGATACGGGAACGAAGAGTTGATGGCGCGCGGCTTCTGGGGGCCGCGACAGGAGTCGGCGGAGCCGCTCGCCGATCGGTTGGTGGGATTCCTGTGGGGCCTGGACGGCGCGATCGGGGAGACCTTGCGGTGGTCGTCGTCGCGCCCGCCAGGCAAGCCGATCGCCGAGCCTGTGCATGCTCTGCAGATGCTCGCGGATGCGTTCGATGGCAATACCGACGCTCCGCATCTCGGGGTCACCCAGTCGTACCAGGGCCGCGGAGAGAAGACGGGGGATGCGTCGATCACGATGAGCGTGGGCGGATTCTCCGACTCCCCGAATGTGCGGAACTCCGTCGTCCTGAAGTGGCGTGACGGTGTCGACGTGGCGGGCGTGATCCTGCGACAGTTGGTTTCGGCGTGGGATCCGGACTGGGCGGCGGTGGCGCCGAGATCCTTCCAGCGCGCGATGACCGAGGTACAGCCCGTGGGCAGCCCCGGCCCGAAGCTCGGGTGCCTGACGTACCTCTCCGAGGGAAGAGCGCAGGCGCTGCCGGGTGGGATGGACAAGTACGTCGAGAAACTCGACAACGGTGGTGTCGTCATCGGCTCCGGCGAGGGTGACGGCTTCCTGTCCCTCGACAAGGCAACCGAGCTCGTCGAGATGCTCGGCAGTGGCACGGCGCTCTCGCCGGTACCCACCGACCGGAGCAAGTACTGACTAGCGGCGTAGGCGGGCCAGTGCGGTCATCCCGTGGTAGATCACGACTGCGGCGATGGTGCCCAACGCGATGCCGGTGAAGGTGAGGTCGCCGAAGGTCAGGGTGAGGTTGCCGATACCGATGATCAGGGCGACGGCGGCGGTGAACTGGTTGACCGGATCGGCGAAGTTGACGCGGTTGTCCAGCCAGATCCGGATGCCGATCAGGCCGATGAGACCGTAAAGCGCGATCGTGATCCCGCCGAGTACGCCGGCCGGGACCGTGTTCAGCAGGGCACCGAATTTCGGTGACAGCGACAACAGAATCGCAACCACACCGGCGACCCAGTAGGCGGCCGTGGAGAAGACTCGGGTGGCCGTCATCACGCCGATGTTCTCGCCGTACGTCGTGGTCGCCGAGCCGCCGAAACCGCCCGCGATGGTGGTGGCGAGGCCGTCGGCGAACAGGGCGCGCCCGGTCTCGCGGTTGATGGTGTCGTCGTCGGCGAGGTGGGCGACGCTGCGGACGTGGCCGACGTTCTCGGCGACGAGGACGAGGACGACCGGCAGGAACATCGGTACCACCGACCAGGTGACATCGGGCGTGGCGAAATCGGGGAGACCGAACCAGGCCGCCGCTTTGAACCCGGAGGTGTCGACCTGGCCGGTGATGAGCGCAGCGACGTAACCGACGACGACTCCGACGAGGATCGAGAGCCGGGCGACCAGGCCGCGGAAGGCGACGGACACGATCAGGACGGTGCCCAGCGTGATCGCGGCGACCAGGACCGAGTGGTTGTCGGGCTTGGCCGGGTTACCGCCGACCACGTTGTTGGTGGCGGCACCGGCCAGGTTGAGACCGATCAGCGCGACGATGGCACCGGTGACCACCGGCGGCATCAGCGCCTCGATCCACCCGGTGCCGGTGACCATCACGATCACGCCGACCAGCGCCAGCAGCGCACCGGTGACCATGATCCCGAAGAGCGCCGGCCCCATCCCGCCGCCGCCCATCGCCGCACCGATCGGTGCGATGAATGCGAACGACGAGCCGAGGTAGCTGGGCAGCCGGTTGCGGGTGATGAGGAGGAACAGCAGCGTGCCGAGACCGGAGAAGAACAGCGTCGTGGTCGGCGGGAACCCGGTCAGCAGCGGCACCAGGAACGTGGCGCCGAACATCGCCACCACATGCTGGCCGCCGAAGCCGATCGTCCGGGGCCAGCTCAGCCGCTCGCCGGGCTTGACGATCGCACCCTCACGGACGTTCCTGCCGTTCTCGTGCAAGTCCCAAGCGGATCGCATCTCACACCCTTCCGTTCGTGCGCGACGCGGTCCGCCGCCAGCCGAGAACGATAAGGCCGGGATCCGCGGGCACCGACGCCAGGTCCTCAGTAAGGCCGCGGACCGTCCACCGCACGCGGGGCGCGCGGCGGCTTCTCCGTGAAGGCCGGGTTTGCGTGTGGGGCCGTGGTTGTGGGCCGGATGCGGCACCGAGGGGGAGTAGCGTCGGCGGTATGGCGAGCCTGGGTGATGTCGAGCGGTTGATTTCGAGGTTGCCGGAGACCGAGGAGACCTCTCGGTACGGGATGCGGTCCTGGACGGTCGGGGGCAAGGCGTACGCGTGGGAGCGGCCGTTCAGCAAGGCTGACGTGAAGCGGTACGGGGACGAGACGCCGCCGGACGGGCCGATTTTGGCGCTCGCGGTCGAGGACCTCGCCGAGAAGGAGGCCGTGCTCGCAGCGCGGGCGGGCGACGGGTTCTTCACAATTCCGCATTTCGACGGGTACGCCGCTGTGCTGGTTCAGCTGGATCGGGTGTCGGCGGACGTACTGGAGGAGGCGTTGCTCGACGCGTGGCTGGTCTACGCGCCGGCGGAGGTCGCTCAGGCGCATCTGAGGTCCGAATAGCTACGGACCTCCGCGAGGCGCAGAAGGCAGCGGGCAGAAGGGCAGCGGGCAAGAAGGCAGCGGGCGGAAGGCCGCGGGCAAGAAGGCGGCGGGCAAGAAGGCAGCGGGCAAGAAGGCAGCGGGCAGAAGGCGCAGGCCCGCAGGCGGAGGGCAGGGCCGGTCGGCCGGGTTCTGGCGTTCTGTTGCGGGAGTCGTGGGGTCGCATCGGTCGGAAAGACATGGTCACGCGCGGTGAGATGTTACGGACGGTGATGTGAGTTCGGGACGTGCGGCGCGGCGAGTGGCGTTGACGGGTGCGGCGTGACGGTGTGTTATCCGAAGTAGGACCTGTTTTTGGGCTGGTCCGTAGGCTGTGATTTTCGTCGATCCGCCCCACACAACGCGGAGGGTGCAATGAACGATTTTCAGGAACAGGCGAAGAACTGGCTCCGGAATGTCGTCAAGCAGAACCCGGACAAGATCAAGGCCGGTGTCGAAAAGGCCGGCGATCTGATCGACAAGCAGACCGGCGGGAAGTACGCGGAGAAGGTCGACTCGGTCCAGCGCAAGGTCGGCGACTACGTCGACAAGAGCTCTGACGACGCCACGGGCTCGGCCACTGCGGATCCCACCGAGTCCTCCGCGCCGCAGTCGAGCAGCACTGCGGCTGGCGGCACCGCGGGCGCGGCCGGCACCTCCGAGGCGGACACATCCGGGGCACCCACCACTGGATCGGCGGCCGAGCGCTCAACAGCAGACGCGGCCGACGGGCCGGACGCTGCCCCCGACTCCGGCCGCAGCGGCAGGTAGCCGCCTGGTCGGCTCGCCGTCACCCCGCCCGCCGCATGCCGATCGGGTGGGTAGGCACTCCCTGCCGGTCCACGCGGCGGCCCAGCACTTCAGTAGGCCCCTCCGGCTCGACAAGCGTGCGTGAGAGCCTGCGCGCCTTACGCGGGCTCCTGTGCGGACACGCGGATAGGTAGCCCGGACCGACTTGCCTGTCGATGTCAAGGAGGCGCGCCGACGCTGGTCGCGGTTAGTGATTGCCTGACTCTATGCTGTCACCGTTCGGGAGGATGGCATGGGGCGCTCGAGGCGGCGGAGGTCTGCGCACTTCAAGTCGTGGGGGCTGGTGCTGGCCGCAGCGGCCGGGCTCGCCGCCTCCGTGCAGCAGTGGTCGGCGACGGCCATCGTGCTGGGCATCCTCCTGCTGTACGTCGCCGTACTGCGGGAGGTGCGTTGCCGGGTCGAGACGACCAAGCACCGGCCGTGCGGCAAGCTCGCGCGGGGGACGTTCGGGACTTGCGAACTCCACGTGGGGTACAAACGTGGCCTCCCCAAGCTCGTCAGGGGGCAGGGCTTCGTCGGTCTGCCGACGTTCATGTGGCCCCGGGACTGGTACGACGGAGTTGTGGCGGTGCGGGCTGAGCCGGAGCCGGCGCCCGGGCGTGCTTCGACGTCGAAGGCTGCGCGGCCCGCTGGCGATCGCTGGAGTCTGTTGCTGGGAGTCGGCGGACTGCTCGTCGCGTTGGTCGGGGTCGTCCGTGACTTCGTCGCGGGCTGAACCGAACAAGCCCACTGATGAACAGACCAGCCGGCTCGCTGGTCCGGGACGAGATCCGTGATCGGGCGGACGAGTGTCCGCCTTGACCGGGTGGTGGGGCGCGCTTAGCCTCGGCATCAGGAAGGGACGAAATCCACCGTTTGGTGACAGACATAAGGAACGGCGGGCCGGTGAAACGGTTGGCCGGGAGAACGCAACCACGCTCGACCGAGCTGAAGGAAGGCCGACGGCGCGCCGTCGGGACAGGCGGCACCGCAGGCATCATCCGCACGGCGTGAGCCGGGTGGGCGAGCGGCGGAGCCATCGTGGTCTCCGAGGTATTCGACGGCGACGCACGGTGATCAGGCATCAGTTGAACGGATCCGAAAACCAGGTCAAGAAAATCTGAGTCGAGAAGCACCACCACGCCAAGAACAACAGCGTCCGGACAAACGCATTCAGAACCACAGCGTTCGAGACAGCAGGCGTTCGAGACAGCAGGTTTTCGGGACCGGCAAGGCAACGGGAAACAAGCCTCGGAGCCGGGCAGTACGCCGATTCACCGCAGGCACCGCCGGCGCAGGCAGCACCGGTACCGTCTCCGCCGAGGCGGCGCCGCGTACCGCCGTACCCTGGTGATGCCTTACCAACGGCCGGCGGCCGAGCGGCCGAGTGGCTGATCCCTTCGACCGATGGCCACAGTCCCGCGTGGACTCGACGGAGAGGGGAGACGCCGATGACTGCGATGTCCGTTGGCCTGGCCCTGATCGGATTGCTGATCGCCGGACTGCTGGCCTGGATCGGCCTGAACCTCTCCCGCCGGAAAGCCGCCGATACCCAACTCGAGCGTGAGGAGGCCGCGCAGCTCGTCGCGGGGGCGGAGGCCGCGGCCGAGCGGGTACACCGCCAGGCCGAGGAGGACGCCGCCGTACTGCGGACCCGGGCCGAGGCGGCCGAGCGCCGTGCCGAGGAGATTCGCCGGGAGGCAGAAGACCGGGCGTCGGAGGTACGGCGGGACGCGGAGCAGCGCGCGTCGGAGGTACGGCGGGAAGCCGAGGCGGAGGCCCAGTCGATCCGCGACGATCTGCGTGAGCAGCGCCTCGAGATGGAGCGCCGTGAGCACCGCCTCACCGAACGCGAGGAGCGGCTCGACGAGCAGCACCGCGCGTTCGAGGCGCGCCAGGCCGAGCTCGCCGCGCAGCTGGCCGAGCTGGAGCAGCGCAAGCAGGAGATCAAGGACCTCGAGGACGAGCGCCGCCGCATCCTCGAAGGGGTCGCGAACCTGACGACCGAGCAGGCGCGCGCCGAATTGGTGGCGTCGATCGAGGACGAGGCCAAGCGGCACGCGCACACGATCGTCCGCGAGATCGAGCGGCAGGCGCTGGACGAGGGCGAGGTGAAGGCGCGCAAGATCATCACCGGCGCGGTGCAGCGGCTGGCGTCGGAGCAGACCAGCGAGTCGGTCGTGTCGGTCGTGCATCTGCCGAGTGACGACATGAAGGGCCGGATCATCGGCCGTGAGGGCCGCAACATCCGCTCGTTCGAGCAGACCACCGGCGTCAACCTGATCATCGACGACACCCCGGAGGCCGTGCTGCTGTCGTGCTTCGACCCGGTCCGTCGGGAGACCGCACGGCTGACGCTGGACTCGCTGGTGCTGGACGGCCGGATTCATCCGAGCCGGATCGAGGAGATCTACGAGCGCAGCAAGGGCGAGGTCGCGGAGCTGTGTGAGCGGGCCGCCGAGGACGCGATGGCCGAGGTCGGGATCACGGACCTGCACCCGGAGCTCGTCCGCACGATGGGCCTGCTGCGGTACCGGACGTCGTACGGGCAGAACGTGCTCAAGCACCTGGTCGAGTCCGCGCACATCGCGGGCATGATGGCGGCCGAGCTCGGACTGGATCCGAAGCTGTGCAAGCGCGGCGCGTTCCTGCACGACATCGGCAAGGCGCTCACGCACGAGTCCGAGGGCAGTCATGCGATCGTCGGTGCGGAGCTGGCGCGCAAGTACGGCGAGGCCGACGACGTCGTGCACTGCATCGAGGCGCACCACAACGAGGTTGAGGTGCGCACCGTCGAGGCCGTCCTGACCCAGGCCGCGGACGCGGTGAGCGGCGGCCGGCCCGGTGCGCGGCGCGAGTCGCTGGAGGCGTACGTGCAGCGGCTCGAGCGACTCGAGGAGATCGCGATGCAGCACGACGGCGTGGAGAAAGTGTTCGCGATGCAGGCCGGTCGCGAGATCCGCGTGATGGTGCTGCCGGACGCGGTCGACGACATCGCCGCGCAGGTGATGGCGCGCGACATCGCGAAGCAGGTCGAGGAGGAGCTCACGTACCCGGGCCAGATCCGGGTGACCGTCGTGCGCGAGTCCCGCGCGACCGAGGTCGCCAAGTAGCCCCACCCACCTATCCGAGCCGAGTCGTGGAGATGCAGACCGTCCTTGTCGAGCCCGCCACCCGAACCGACGTCGACCGGATGATCGGCGCGCTCCCGCACGCGCCGGCCGCGCAACACCACATCCGGGCCCGTTGGGACATCCAACAATCCGGCGAGGGCGTCTACCTGGTCGCACGCCGCGACGGTGAGATCGTCGGGCAGACGGTGCTGCTGCGGCACTCGAAGTACGCCGAGGTGCGCGCCGACGCCGATCCCGCCGAGATCAACGCGCTGCACGCCTACGTCCAGCGCCAAGGCATCGGTACGGCGATCATCCGCACGGCCGAGGAAATCGCCGCCCACGAGTGGAACCGGCCGGCGATCGGACTCGGCGTCGGCCTCGACAACGACCCGGCGCGCATCCGCTACGAACGGCTGGGCTACGAGCCGTGGTCAGGTCCGCGCGTCATCGACCATTGGACGGAGCAGGACGCGGACGGCACCGTCGTACGAACGCACAGCGATCCCTGCGACTACTTGCTGAAGTACCTCTAGGAAACGGTGCCTGCCGATGCCGTGAAGGTGTTGCAGGCCGATGCCGACCCGGCGTCGAAGCCCCGGCGAGTCCAGCGGCTGTGGTTCTTGGCGCTGCCGTGGTCGCGCTTGGTGCCCCACTCGTCGCCGCGGTTCCGGATGGTCCACAGGTACCGCGTTCGCCACGCGCCGCTGACCGGGAAGTAGCTGCGGTCCGCACCGAGGTACGCGCCGCTGAGGCAGGACGCCTGCAGCTCGACGCGGCGGCTTTCCTGCAGCGTGGCATCCACGCCGTTGAGGTACGTCGTACGCGTCCAGGAGGCAGCGCTGATACCGACGAGACGCTGGATGTGGTGCGCATACTCGTGCGCGATCAGATGGGCCATCGTGGTACGGGTCCAGAGCCGGTCGTACTTGCGGTAGTTGTCCATGTCGTACGTCGCGTTCATCGAGATCACGCCGTTGCCGCAGTACGCCGCGGAGTCCTGCACGTCGCACGAAGTACGGAGCTTGCCGGTGAAGACCTCGAGCCGCGGCGACTGGAAGGTGAAACCGGCCTTCACGATCACCGGCTTCCAGGTCTTGTCCAGGCAGGCGATCGACTGGGCGTAGTACTTGCGGACGTTGGCGACCGAGGTCGGCCGGACCGACGGCTCCTTGCAGCGTGACGCGGGCAGCCGGCCGACCCGGTAGAGCGGGTTCTGGGCGACGATCCGCAACTTCTCCGCGAGCAGCTTCTGCGTCGGGTCGACCGTGCGCGTCGGCGTCGTTCGCGTCGGGCTGGTCAGCGTCGGGCTGGACGTCGGCCGCGGCGCGCGCGTCGGGGTCGGGGTGGGTGTCGCGGTGCGAACTGTCGACGTACGGGCCACCAGCACCTCGTCGGCGTCGCGGAACTGCCGAGCGGCGATCACACCGGCCGCGGCGAGTACTGCGACGACAGAGACAGCCGCTACCGCACCGGCCTGCGCATTCACGGGCGGCAGCTTAGCCACCCTACGGTGTAACTGCCGCTTTGTCGCACCAAGGTTTTACGGCTGCTTGTCCTTCAGGTGCGCCGGCGTGACGTCGATCGGCTCGTCGGCCACGCGGCGTGGCGGCGCGGTGCGGTACTGCTTCTCGACCGCCGGGTCGATGACCTCCGCCGTGCCGCGCGGTCGGCGGTTGGCGAGGTGGTAGGACAACCAGATGCCGGCCGCGCCGCCGAGCATGATGATGATCCCGAGGGCGGTCAGATTGAGCGCGTCGGACGTGTCCCGGACGGCGAACGCGATGACGGCGCCGATCACGATGAGTGCGATACCGGCCCCGATGCGCATAGAGCTGCTCCTTCCGTACGCGGAGTAGTCGATCTCACTCCCCGTGCCCAGAACGGAGGCAGGATATGCGTCAGCGGAACGCCGATTGCCCGGTGAGCGCCTGGCCGATGACGAGTTGATGCACCTCGGAGGTGCCTTCGTAGGTCAGTACGGACTCGAGGTTGTTGGCGTGCCGCATGATCGGGTACTCGCCGCTGGTGCCGTTCGCGGCCAGGATCGTGCGGCATTCGCGGGCGATCGCGATCGCCTCGCGGACGTTGTTCAGTTTGCCGACCGAGACCTGCTCGGGGCGCAGCGTGCCCTGCTCCTTCAGCCGGCCGAGATGGACGGCGAGCAGGATGCCCTTGTTCAGCTCGACCGCCATGTCGGCCAGCTTCGCCTGCGTCAACTGGTACGCCGACAGCGGCTTGTCGAAGACGATCCGCTCACCCGCGTACGTGACTGCGGTCTCGAGGCAATCGCGCGCCGCGCCCATCGCGCCGAAGATGATGCCGAACCGGGCCTCGTTCAGGCAGCCGAGCGGGCCGGACAAACCACGGGCCTCGGGCAACATCGCCGAAGCCGGCAGCCGGACGTCGTCGAGCACCAGCTCGGACGTCACCGAGGCGCGCAGCGACAGCTTCTGCTTGATCTCCGGCGCCGAGAAACCAGGCGTGGACGTCGGTACGACGAAGCCGCGGACGCCGTCGTCGGTGCGCGCCCAGACCACCGCGACGTCGGCCACCGAGCCGTTGGTGATCCACATCTTCGAACCGTTGAGGATCCAGTCGCCGCCGTCGCGGCGGGCGTTGGTACGCATCCCGGCCGGGTTCGATCCGAAGTCGGGTTCGGTCAGGCCGAAGCAGCCGATCGCCTCGCCCGCGGACATCCGGGGGAGCCACTCGTTCTTCTGTTCTTCGCTGCCGTACTTCCAGATCGCGTACATCGCCAGCGAGCCCTGCACGGACACCAGCGAGCGCATACCCGAGTCGGCTGCCTCGATCTCGAGGCACGCCAGCCCGTAGGCGACCGGTCCGAGACCGGCGCAGCCGTACCCGGTCAGGTGCATCCCGAGGAACCCGAGCGCACCCAGCTCGTTGGCCAGCTCGCGCGCCGGAATCGAGGCCGTTTCGAACCACTCCGGCAACGAAGGCCGCAACCGCTCGTCCGCGAACCGCCGCGCGGCCGCCCGGACGTCAACCTCCTCCGTCGTCAGCAAGGAGTCGACGTCCACCAAATCCAACGAACCGGTCATGTGCTCACGCTAGCCGCTCGCCCCCCGAACAGGCTGTGCAGCGGCTCACTTGCGGTACCAGGGCCACCACCAGTGGCGTTTGCGGGGATGGCGGACGACGACGCTGGCGTGGTGCGCCTTGCCGGTGACGTGGAGCCGGACGCCGCCGGGGCGCGGGGCGACAGCCTTGTTCTTTGCGCTGCTGTGGACGGTCTCGACCTGGTCGATGTCGACGGTCCAGCCTTCCGGGATCACCATCACGACCGAGCTGTGGATGGCGTGCGCGTCGACGTAGATGTCGGACCAGTGCACGACGGCGTCGGTGAAGTCGAGCTTCACCGAGGAGTGTTCCGCGATCGCCTTCATCTGCTCGGGGACGACCCATGCGCCCTCACGCTTCTGCGCGCTGTGCCGCGCGCGCAGCGTCAGGTCCTTCGCGCTGCCGTGCGCGACCGGCATCAGGTCCGCGGTGGCGTTGCGGAGCTCCAGCTGGGTCTTCGCCGAGTAGATCTGGGTCAGCCGCTCGTCCAGCTCCTCGAAGTCCAGCCGGCCGTCGGTATGAGCCTCCTGGACCACAGCTGCGGCGCGCTCACGGTCGTTGTCGGAAGCCCGGTGCTCGGGCGGCTGCTGCAGGCTCATGCTGCCAAAGGTAGCGCCATTCACTGACGGCGGCTCAGCCGATGAGCGACAAGAACCTACCGACGACGCCCGACCAGGTCTTCTCCAGCTCGACGGCGTACTGTTCCGCGCCCGCCACCACGGTCTCCGGGTCGAATCCGAGCGCGCGCAGTCGCTCCGGCTCCCAGCGCCGTACCCGCTCTGCTTCTACCTCCGGATGAAACTGCAGACCCCAGCTCTGGCCGATCCGCAGCATCTGGTTGGTGCAGCGGTCACTGGACATCAGCAGTACGGCGTCGTCCGGCAGGCGGGTGATCTGGTCCTGGTGGCTCTCGATCGCGTGCACCGTGGTGGGCAGCCCGGCGAGCAGTACGTCGTCCGCGGCCGCGGGCAGCACGGTCAACGGCGTCACACCCTTCTCCGGCTGCCCGTACTTGCCCTGCACCGCACCGCCGAAGGTGTGCGCGAGCAGCTGCCCGCCAAGGCAGATCCCGAGCACCGGCACCCGCCCGTGGGCGTCGCGCAGCAGTGCCCGCTCGGCCGGCAACCACGGCGACCGCTCGTCTTCGTCCGGCAGCATCCCGCCGCCGAGCAGGATCAGCGCCGCATGCCCGTCGACGGTCGCGGGTACGGGTTCGCCGTCCCAGGCGCGGACCACGACCGGGGACAGGTTCCGGGCGTCCAGCCAGTCCAGGAGGCGTCCCGGGCCGCTGTCCCGATCATTCTCGATGATGAGCACAGAAGTCACGCGGCAACGGTACGCGGCACACCGAGGATCGCCGTACCCACGTCGCAGTTCCTGGATACTGGAGCATTGGGGAGCACTGGGGGTGCCGATGGAACCAGTCAGCGGATTCGTACGGGCCGTTGTCGGAGATGTGGCGTTCATCTTCGGCAAGGGCCTCGTCGGCGCGTATCTGCTGGCGCGCCGCAACGGATGCGCCCGGCCGCGGCTCGACCTGCTGGTGCGGTCGCACGGCCAGTACGTCCCGCTGACGGTGCCCGAGGGCACGGTCACGACGATTGGCCGGCTGGTCGGGCTGGACGAGATCCGGCCCGCTCCGATGATCACAGTGGAGTTCACCCCCGGCGACTCCGGCGCCGAGGCGCACCTGTCCGCGCACAACGCGGTCATTGTCACGATCACCGACGTGAGTCACCGCGAGTACGACGCGGTAGTACTGACAACCTCTCTCGGCGAGGCGACGTACGCGCAGCTGCCGCCGGGGTACTACCACGTCTCTGTCGTCGTCATCGACGAGTACGGCGACCTGCTGCAGGGGTACGCCGCACAGCACAACCTGCATGTGGACAAGGGCGACGACCTGATCGTCTCGCTGTCGATCCGGACCGCCGGGGTGGCGGAGGTCGCGGCGGCGCTGGAGACCGGTCCGCACGCCGCACTGCTCGGTGGGAGCGGTGACGTCGTACCGCTGCTGGACCTGGTCCGGATCGGGCGGGCACCGGACTGTGACCTGATCCTCGACCGTCAGGAGATCAGCCGGCACCACGCCGAGCTGCTGCGCATCGACGCGGCCGCCTACGAGCTGCGGGACCTCGGGTCGACCAACGGCACCCGGTTGAACGGCAAGACGATCGAGACCGCGATGGTCGGCCACGGCGACGAGATCCGGCTCGGAGCCGTCCCGTTCACGCTGCTGATGTCCTGAGCTGTCACGCCGGACTCGCAGCGAGTGACCCGGGTCGGGCCTGACGCCCTGACCTGGAACAATGGCGCCGTGAACCCGCGTAGCGTCGTCATCCTCGGCTCGACCGGCTCGATCGGTACCCAGGCGCTCGAGCTGATCGGACGGAACCGGGACCGTTTCCGCGTCCTGGCGCTGTCCGCGGGCGGTGACAACGTGGCGCTGCTGGCGGAGCAGGCGCTCGAGTTCGGTGTCGAGGTCGTTGCCGTGGCGAAGGCCACAGTCGCGCAGGACCTGCAGCTCGCGTTCTACGCCGAGGCGCAGCGCAAGGGGTACGCGCAGGGCGAGTTCCGGATCCCGAAGATCGTCACCGGTCCGGACGCGTCGAGTGAGCTGGCCACAATGCGGTGTGACGTAGTCCTCAACGGCATCAACGGCTCCGTCGGACTGCACGCGACCCTGGCCGCGCTGGACGCCGGTAACACCCTCGCACTCGCGAACAAGGAGTCGCTCGTGATCGGCGGGCCGATCGTGACGCGTCGCGCCAAGCCGGGGCAGATCGTGGCGGTCGACTCCGAGCACAGCGCGATCGCGCAGTGCCTGCGCGGCGGTTCGGCGGACGAGGTGCGCAAGCTGCTGCTGACGGCGAGCGGCGGGCCGTTCCTCGGCAAACCGCGCAGCGAACTGGCGCAGGTCACGGTCGAGCAGGCCCTCGACCACCCGAACTTCGCCATGGGCCCGGTCGTCACGATCAACTCCGCGACGCTGGTGAACAAGGGCCTCGAGCTGATCGAGGCGCAGCTGCTGTTCGGCATCCCGATGGACCGGATCGACGTGGTCGTGCACCGGCAGCAGGCGATCCACTCGATGGTGGAGTTCCACGACGGCTCCACGATCGCGCAGGTCGGCGTACCGACGATGACGGTGCCGATTGCGCTCGCGCTGGGCTGGCCCGACCGGATACCGGACGCGTCGCCGCCGTGGGACTGGGCCGAGGCGAGCACCTGGACGTTCGAGCCGGTCGATCACGCAGCGTTTCCGTCGGTCGCGCTGGCCCGCGAGGCGGGGACCCGCGGCGGTACCGCGCCGGCGGTGTTCAACGCGGCGAACGAGGTCTGTGTGCAGGCGTTCCGGGACGGCCGGCTGCCGTTCCTGGCGATCGTCGACACAGTGGCCCGGGTCGTGACCGATCACGACGTACCCTCGTATGAGGAACTGTCCGTCGACGACGTGCTCGCAGCGGACGCGTGGGCCCGGCAGCGGGCCCGGGAGATCACCGGAGTACAGGAGACCCAGCAGGTATGAGCGTGCTTCTCACCGTCCTCGGCATCGTGCTGTTCGTGGCCGGGGTGCTGATCTCCGTGGCGCTGCACGAGCTCGGGCACATGCTCCCGGCCAAGGCGTTCGGGATGAAGGTCACGCAGTTCTTCGTGGGCTTCGGGCGGACGCTGTGGTCCACCAAGCGCGGCGAGACCGAGTACGGCATCAAGGCGATCCCGGCCGGCGGTTTCGTCCGGATCATCGGCATGATGCCGCCCGCCAAGGGCCAGGACCCGACGAAGGTGCGCAAGGCCAACACCGGGCCGATCCAGTCGATGGTCGAGAACGCGCGCTCCGCGGAGTACGAGACGATCTCGCCCGAGGACAACGGCCGGCTCTTCTACCAGAAGGTGTGGTGGAAGAAGCTGATCGTGATGGCCTCCGGCCCGCTGGTCAACGTGCTGATCGCGGCGGTGCTCTTCACCGGCCTCTTCACGCTGTACGGCGCTCGCGTGCCGCAGACCACCATCGCCACCGTGACCGACTGCGTGATCCCCGCCGACCAGGCGACGCCGGACCGGAAGTGCCAGGACGGCGACAAGGTCTCGCCGGCCAAGCAGGCCGGGTTCCAGATCGGCGACCGGATCGTGTCGTTCAACGGCACCGAGATCACCAGCTGGGACCAACTGACCCCGCTGATCCGCGCGAACACCGACCAGGCCGCGACGATCGTTGTCGAGCGCAACGGTGAGCAGAAGACGCTGCGCACCACCACGATCATCAACCAGGTCCAGGACACGCCGGGTTCGGACAAGTTCGTCTCGGTCGGCTTCCTCGGCGTCTCGCCGGAGAACAAGCTCGAGCGGCAGAGCGTCGGGTACGCGTTCGACCAGATGGGCACCTACACCGTCGCCACCGTGCAGGCGCTGGGCCGGTTCCCAGAGAAGCTGGTCGGCGTCGCGAAGTCGATCGCCGGCGGTCAGCGCGACCAGGACAGCCCGATGAGCGTCGTCGGCGCCAGCCGGGTGGCGGGTGAGATCGCCTCCAGCGACCTGGATGTCGGTGCCAAGGGCGCCAGCCTGGTGATGCTGCTCGCCTCGCTGAACCTGTTCCTCGCGCTGTTCAACTTCATCCCGCTGCTGCCGCTGGACGGCGGTCACATGATCGGCGCGATCTGGGAAGGCATCCGGCGCGGCTTCGCCAAGCTGTTCGGCCGGCCGGACCCCGGGTACGTCGACGTGGCCAAGCTGCTGCCGATCGCCTACGTCGCGGCCAGCGTGATCGTGGTGATGGGTGTGCTGCTCGTCATCGCCGACATCGTCAACCCCATCAAGCTGTTCAACGGCTGATCCACCCAACGAATCAAAGGAATCATGAGCATCAACCTGGGCATGCCCGCGCTGCCGCCGCCGACCCTCGCGCCACGGCGCAAGACCCGCCAGATCAAGGTCGGCAGCGTGCTGGTCGGCGGTGACGCACCGGTGTCGGTGCAGTCGATGACCACCACGCCGACGAACGACGTCAACAAGACGCTGCAGCAGATCGCCGAGCTGACCGCCGCCGGCTGCGACATCGTCCGCGTTGCGTGCCCGCGCCAGGAGGACGCCGACGCGCTGAAGGAGATCGCGCAGCACTCGCAGATCCCGGTGATCGCCGACATCCACTTCCAGCCGAACTACGTGTTCGCCGCGATCGAGGCCGGCTGCGCCGCGGTCCGGGTGAACCCGGGCAACATCAAGAAGTTCGACGACCGGGTCAAGGACATCGCCCAGGCCGCGAAGGACCACGGTACGTCGCTGCGCATCGGCGTGAACGCCGGCTCGTTGGACAAGCGGCTGCTGGAGAAGTACGGCAAGGCGACGCCCGAGGCGCTCGTCGAGTCGGCCGTCTGGGAGGCGTCGCTGTTCGAGGAGCACGACTTCCACGACTTCAAGATCTCGGTCAAGCACAACGACCCGGTCGTGATGGTGCAGGCGTACGAGATGCTCGCCGAGCGCGGCGACTGGCCGCTGCACCTCGGTGTCACCGAGGCCGGGCCGGCGTTCCAGGGCACGATCAAGTCGTCGGTCGCGTTCGGTGCGCTGCTGTCGAAGGGCATCGGTGACACGATCCGGGTTTCGCTGTCCGCGCCGCCGGTCGAGGAGGTCAAGGTCGGCCTGCAGATCCTGCAGTCGCTGAACCTGCGTGAGCGGAAGCTCGAGATCGTCTCCTGCCCGTCCTGCGGTCGCGCCCAGGTCGACGTGTACACGCTCGCCGAGCAGGTCACCGCCGGCCTCGAGGGCATGGAGGTGCCGCTGCGCGTCGCGGTCATGGGCTGCGTCGTCAACGGCCCCGGCGAGGCCCGCGAGGCCGACCTCGGTGTGGCGTCCGGCAACGGCAAGGGCCAGATCTTCGTGAAGGGCGAGGTCATCAAGACCGTCCCCGAGTCCGCCATCGTCGAGACCCTGATCGAAGAAGCGATGCGCATCGCCGAGACCATGGAACCCACCGAATCCGGCGAACCCACCGTCTCCGTCAGCTGATTCGCACCACACAGACCTCCGGTCTGGTGCAGTCCAGCCCTTCTTCCTGGTGTCTACGCGGGGAGAATCGTGGTGTACGTTGAGATGCATGACCCGCATCTCGGTGGACGTGAACGACGAGTGGCTGGATGCTGCCCGCGCCGAGCTTGGCACCGACAGCAAGGTCGACACAATCAACGCCGCCCTGCACGAGTTCGCCCGGCGTAAGCGGGCGCGGGATCTGATCGCGACCCTCGACGAGGTTGAGCTCGATGTCTCGGCCTCTGCGGAAGCATGGCGGTACGGCGGTGGTCGTGACCTGTCGCGCCTCGAGCAGGATGCACGGGAGGCGCGCACCGCATGATGGCCGGTGCCGCCTACCTGGCGGACACGTCGGTCGTCGTCCTCCGTGGCCGGCACGCGTCGGTCAAGCAGCGCTTCGACACTCTGCTGCTCGAGGGCCGGATCGCCTTCTGTCAGCTGACGTTGCTCGAATGCCTGAACAATGCACCCGATCCGCGAACGTATGAGCGGATGTGGGACGACTTGCAGCAGCAACGCTGGGCGGATGTCGATACGAAGGTCATGGATCGCGCTCTGGAGGTGCATCGCCTGCTGGCTCAGAAAAGTCAACATCGTGGGTTCAAGCTGCCTGATCTCATCATCGCGGCGACGGCAGAACTGGCCGGCCTCACTGTTCTCCATTACGACGAGGACTACGACCGGATCGGCAAGGTGACGGGGCAATCGGTGGAGTGGGTCGTTGCCAAGGGGTCTGTGTGACTGAGTACCTGGTGGTGAGTGCGGTGGCGGGGGAGGCTCGGTATGTGCCTTCCGGCGTGCCGGTGGTGGTGACCGGGGTGGGGAAGACGGCGGCGGCTGTGGCGGTGAGCCGGGCGTTGGGGGAGCGGGACACGTCCGATCTGGTGGTGCTCAACGTCGGGACGACCGGGGCGTTGCGGGACGGGTTGTCGGGGTTGTTCCTGCCGAGCACCGTCATCAACCACGACGTGAACGCCGACGCCGTCCGGGCGATCGGGCTGGATCCGCAGGACGAGTTGCCGGTCGAGGGCGGTGACGGGACGGTCCTGGCGTCGGGCGATGTCTTCGTGACCGATCCCGCCGTACGGGCACGGCTCGCCGAGCGGGCGCATCTCGTCGACATGGAGGCGTACGGCGTGGTGTACGCGTGCCGCGCGTACGGCGTACCGGTCCGCGTGGTGAAACACGTCTCGGACTCGGCCGATGCCGCAGCCCTGGACTGGCCGGCCCTCGTGGACGCCAGCGCCAAGGTCCTCGGCGAATGGGTCACCGAAAACACCCCCTGACCCGACTCAGCACCCATCACCGCCCGGCGTACGCCGTCGAGTCGTGAAAATCGGCTGAGCAGAACCACCACATTCCACGACTCGGCGAACCGGGTGCCGACCAATCGCCACGATTCGATGACCGGGGAACGACCAGCCGCCGACACTCGCCGTGACCACGGACCCGGCGGGGCTAGGCTGGCTTGACCTTGACCCTGAGGGCAGGGTTTAGCGTCGGGGTGAAGGAGGCGGGATGCGGATCAGTGATCTGGCGGCCGAGGCGGGTGTGACGGTCAAGGCGGTGCGGTACTACGAGTCGCAGGGGCTGCTCAAGCCACGGCGCGAGGCCAACGGGTACCGCACGTACGACGCGCACGATGTGGTCGTGGTGCGCGAGGTGAAGGCGTTGCTGAGCCTCGGGCTGACCGCGGAGCAGACGTACCCGTTCATCGAGTGCCTGCGCGCCGGGAACGGCCGGGCGGATGTGTGCCCGGCGTCGCTGGAGGCGTACCGGACCCGGATCGCCGAGGTGGACCGGCGGATCGCCGAGCTGACCGACCTGCGGGCCCGGTTGACCGACCTCCTGACCGATGCCGAGAACTGGAGGACGAGACAACTATGAGCGACCTGCGAACTGTCGACGAGGCCACCTTCGACGAGGTGGTGCTGAAGTCCGAGAAGCCTGTGCTGGTGGACTTCTGGGCGGAGTGGTGCCCGCCGTGCCACCAGATCGCGCCGGTGCTCGCGCAGATCGGTGCCGAGCGCAACGACCAGCTGACCGTGGTGAAGCTGAACTCCGACGAGAACCCGGCGATCTCCGCCCGCTACCGGGTGATGGCGCTGCCGACCCTCGCCCTGTTCCACCGCGGCGAACTCATCTGGTCCGTCGTCGGCGCCCGCCCGAAGCACAAACTTCTCAAGGAACTGGACGACGCACTGCTGACTGCGGTGTGACCGGATCGCCAGGCCATCACAATTGCAGGCAGGTGCTGCGCCGCAGCGTGGCCCGCGCGCGAAACGCACAGTGTGATGGCCTGGCGATCCGCTAACGCGGCGTAGAACTCGGCGATCTCCAGGTTCTTCGCGCGGCTGTCGGTCAGCAGGCCCAGATGGTCGAAGCGCAGGTTCATGCAGAACAACTCCCCGGTTGCCTGGTAGCGATCTAGCATGCTAGTAATATAGCCATGGCTAACGATGCCGGCAAGAAGGTCCAGTTCAACGTGTACCTGCCGCCCGACCTGGTGCGGCGGGTGAAGCACAAGGCGATCGACGAGGCCACCAGCCTGTCCGCGCTGGTCGAGCAGGCGCTTTCGGAGTACCTGGACAACCATGGGGAGGCCAAGGGATGAACGACGTGGTGATCAGACCGCTGCGGTTCACGGCGGGCGTGGAGGCGATGCGGGCGTTTCTGGAGACGCTCGGGCTGCGGTCGCGGATCGAGTCCGAGCGCGGCGGCTGGGTGGACATGGTGACCGGAAACGGCATGGTTGCGCTGCACGATGCCGCGAGCAGTTCGACCGGCGGGCAGCCCGGCCAGACCACGTTGTCGTTCGAGGCGGACTCGATCGACGAGCTGCGCGAGCCGTTGGAGCAGGCCGGGTTCGCGGACGTGACAGTGTTCGACGAGGCGTACGGGCGGGTGCTGTCGGTGACGGGTCCGGACGGCGTCGTGATCTGGATCGACGAACGCTCCGAGGACCTGTACGGCTACAAGCTGCACGACGCGAAGGCGGACGAGCGCTGGTCGGTCACGCCGTACCTCACGGGAGCCACCGAGCCGCTGTGGCGGCAGTTCCTCGAGGTCCTGGGCGCAGCCCACACCGTCCGCTTCGGTCCGGCAGAGGGTGAGTTCGGCGTCCGCCTCGATCTGACCACGACCGAGCCGATGGACGACGTCCAGCACCGCGCCGGCGGCACCCGCATCGACGCAGACCTCCATATCACCGACCCTGACGGTCAACTCGTCGTGATCCACGGATGATCGCCGTACGCCGGGCCGCGCTCGCGGACGTCGACGCCGTACGGCGGATCGGCCTGGAGACCTGGCCGGTCGCGTACCGGGGACTGATCTCCGACGAGTTCGCCGAACGACTGGCCCACTGGTGGTCGCGTGAGGCCGTCGAACGCGAGATCACCAACGGCATCACCTTCGTCGCGGCGGACGGCGACGACCTGGTGGGCATGGCCGCGCTGGGGATCGAGGACGACCTCTGGGTGCTGGGGAAGCTCTACGTTCTGCCCGGCCAGCAGGGCAAAGGCATCGGACAGGCGCTCATCGACGCCGCGGTGGCCGCGCTGCCGGACGGTACGCCGGAATTGCTGCTGGACGTGCTGATCAACAACGAGAAAGCGATCGCCTTCTACCGCAAGCTGGGGTTCGGCGACGCGGCCAGGACCCCCGGGCGCGATCTCGGCGACGAATTGCGGTGGATGAGCCTTGACCTCCAGCGGGGATGAGGTTGGAGGATGCGCGGCATGACGACGGCGATGCCCGAGCGGTTGCGGGACGATCCGGATTTCCGGCGGTACTGGGCGGCTCGGGCGTTGTCGACGACCGGGTCGATGGTGACCGCGATCGCGCTGCCGGTGCTGGTGTACCGGTTGAGTGGGTCGACGGTGCTCACCGCGTTGGTGACCGCGCTGGAGTCGGCGCCGTACCTGCTGACCGGGCTGTTCGCCGGCGCGTTGGCGGATCGCTGGAACCGGCGGCGGGTGATGGTGATCGCCGACACGGTGAACGCGATTCTCGTCGGCTCGGTGCCGTTGGCCCATTTGCTCGGCGTACTGACCGTGGCGCAGGTGCTGGTGGTCGCGTTCGCCGTTCAGTCGGTGCACACGTTCTTCGACGGAGCCAACTTCGGCGCGCTGCCGGTCCTGGTCGGCCGGGCGCGGGTGGCGCAGGCCAACTCGGCCGTCTGGACGGCGTCGAGCCTGATCGAGCTGTTGGTCCCACCGGCGACCGGACTCCTGCTCGCCGTCCTCAACCCGGCGACGCTGCTGAGCCTCGATGCACTCAGCTTCGCGGCCTCCGCGTTCGCGGTCCGCGGGATCGTCCGCGCGTTGTCCGAGGTCCGCGAGGTGCGCCCACCGCTCCGCCCGCGCGTACTGCTGAACGACATCGGCGAAGGCCTCCGCTACCTGATCAGGCACGCGGGCGTCCGCACGATGACGCTGATCGGCGCCGTCCAGTCCTTCGCCGGCGGCGGGTTCATGGCGCTGATCGTGGTCTGGTGCGACCGCGTCCTGCACATCGGTACGTCGGGACTCCGCTTCGGACTGGTCTGGGGGACGTGGGGGATCGGCGGCCTGATCGCCGCGCTCAGCCTGCCGCGGTTGCTGAAGCGGATGTCGCCTGCGGCGATCACGCTGTACGCGCTGCCGATGTCGGCTCTGATCGGCGTCCTCGCGCCGTTGTCGCCGCACTGGATCGTGGCCGCGCTGGCGTTGCTCGGGTGGGGTTCGGCGTACGTCCTGGTGATCGTGAACGCGGTGTCCTACCGCCAGCAGGTGACCCCGGAGCACCTGCTCGGTCGTGTCAACACCGCCGGCCGGATGCTCTCCTGGGGCGTCGGGTGGACGATCGGCTCGCTCGTCGGCGGCCTGCTCGGCAACGCCTTCGGCGCGCGGACCGGGATGGTGCTGATGGGACTGTTCGGCTGCGTCGGCGTGGTGATCGCGTGGACGTCGCCGCTGCGCCGGATCGCTGCCGGCCACGATCCGCAGGCCGCCGCCGAGACCGTCTGATCCACCCGCGCCGCCGGCAGCGCAACAGTCCGATCCGGCCCCGTTGCGCACCTGGGCGGCCCGGATCGGCTAGGTTCTGCGCGTGGGCGTACGGGTTCTCGGTCCTCGTGACCTCGCGGCGGCGCGCGCGGTCATCGCCCGCGATCCGGTGGTGAATGTCTTCGTCGACAGCCTCGTGCAGGCGTCCGGCCTGGATCCGCGTCGCGGCGCCGAGGTCTGGGGGTACGTCGAGAAAGGCCAGCTCGAGGCGCTGTGCCACGCGGGCGGGAACATGGTCCCGGTCGGGGCGGACGAGGTGGCGCTGCGCGCGTTCGCGGCGTACGCGCTGCGCCGGGGCCGAAACTGCTTCCAGATCCTCGGCCAGGCGCACGCGGTCGAGCAGCTGTGGCGGATCCTCGAGCCGCACTGGGGACCGGCCCGCGAGGTGCGTGACGACCAGCCGTTCATGGTGATCGAGGGACCGCCCGCGATCACCCCGGACCCGCTGGTGCGGGCCGTGGAGCCGGTCGAGCTGCCGATTCTGTACCCGGCGTGCGTCGCGATGTACACCGAGGAGGTCGGCGTACCGCCGCAGACCGGTCCGGACGGGACGTTCTACCGGTCCCGGGTCGCCGAGCTGATCCGCCTCGGGCGAGCGTTCGCGCGGATCGAGAACGGACGGGTCGTGTTCAAGGCCGAGGTCGGCTCGGTCGGGACCGGCGTGTGCCAGATCCAGGGCGTCTGGGTGGACCCGGAGTACCGCGGGCGCGGGCTGGCCGCGCCCGGGATGGCCGCGGTGGTCGAGCTGGCCCGGCAGATCGCGCCGGTCGTCACGCTGTACGTCAACGCGTTCAACACCCCGGCGCGGGCGGCCTACGAACGGGTCGGCTTCCGCACGATCGAGACGTTCGCGACGATTCTCTTCTGACGCCTCACCCTCGGTAAGCTCCTGTGGATATCGCGGTGAGAGCATCACCGCCGGGCGGATATCCTCTGTGAGGTCCGTTGTTCCATCCATTTCGTGTCAGGCTTGGAGACTGCCGTGATTTTGCGTATGTCGTCGTTGTTCCTCCGCACCCTTCGCGAGGACCCGGCGGACGCTGAGGTCCCGAGCCACAAGCTGCTCGTCCGGGCCGGCTACATCCGCCGGACGGCGCCCGGTATCTACACCTGGCTGCCGCTCGGGCTGCGGGTGCTGCGCAAGGTCGAGCAGATCGTCCGCGAGGAGATGGACGCGATCGGCGCGCAGGAGCTGGTCTTCCCGGCGCTGCTGCCGCGCGAGCCCTACGAGGCCACCGGCCGCTGGACGGAGTACGGTCCGAACCTGTTCCGGCTGAAGGACCGCAAGGGCGCCGACATGCTGCTCGGCCCGACCCACGAGGAGATGTTCACCCTCGTGGTCAAGGACCTGTACTCGTCGTACAAGGACCTGCCGCTGTCGATCTACCAGATCCAGAACAAGTACCGCGACGAGGCCCGGCCGCGGGCCGGTGTGCTGCGCGGGCGCGAGTTCGTGATGAAGGACTCCTACTCGTTCGACATCGACGACGAGGGCCTGGAGAGGTCGTACGACCTGCACCGCCAGGCGTACATCAAGATCTTCGACCGGCTCGGCTTCGACTACGTGATCGTCAAGGCGATGTCCGGCGCGATGGGCGGTTCACGGTCCGAGGAGTTCCTCGCGATCGCGGAGAACGGCGAGGACACCTTCGTCCGCTCACCGGGCGGGTACGCCGCGAACGTCGAGGCCGTCGAGGTGCCGCAGGCGGAGCCGGTCGACTTCTCCGCCGTACCGGCCGCCGAGGTCGTGGACACCCCCGACACCCCGACCATCGAGACGCTGGTCGATGCGCTGAACGCGAAGCACCCGCGGACCGACGGCCGCGAGTGGACCGCCGCGGACACGCTGAAGAACGTGCTCGTCATGGTCGTGCACCCGGACGGCAGCCGCGAGCCGCTCGCGATCGGCGTCCCCGGCGACCGGGCGATCGACGAGAAGCGGCTCGGCGCGCAGCTCGAGCCGGCCGAGGTGGTCGCCTTCGAGGAGGTGGACTTCGAGAAGTACCCGTCGCTGGCGCGTGGGTACATCGGCCCCGGCGTGCTCGGCAAGGAGAACACCTCCGGCATCCGGTACCTGCTCGACCCGCGGGTGGCCGAGGGCTCCGCCTGGGTCACCGGCGCGGACAAGGCCGGCTTCCACGTGATCAACCTGGTCCACGGGCGCGACTTCACCGCGGACGGGACGATCCAGGCCGCCGAGGTGCGCGACGGCGACCCGGCGCCGGACGGCTCGGGTCCGCTGGAGACCGCGCGCGGGATCGAGATGGGCCACATCTTCCAGCTCGGCCGCAAGTACGCCGATGCGCTCGACCTCAAGGTCCTCGACCAGAACGGCAAGCTCGTCACGGTCACCATGGGGTCGTACGGCGTCGGCGTCACCCGCGCGGTCGCGGCGATCGCCGAGGGCAACCACGACGAGCTCGGCCTGGTCTGGCCGCGCGAGATTTCCCCGGCCGACGTCCACCTGGTTGCCACCGGCAAGGACCAGGAGGTGTTCGTGAAGGCCGCCGAGCTCGCCGCGGAGCTCGAGGCCCGGGGCCTGAGCGTCATTTACGACGACCGCGAGAAGGTGTCGCCGGGCGTGAAGTTCAAGGACGCCGAGCTGATCGGCGTGCCGACCATCGCGGTGGTCGGCAAGGGTCTCGCCGACGGCACGATCGAGGTCAAGGACCGCCGCTCCGGCGAGCGCGCCGACATCGGAGTCGCCGAGGTCGTCGACCACCTGGTTCGCACGGTCCGCGGTTGACTGCACCTGCATGCGCTGACCGTCACGTAGTACCGCTGAGCCGGCCCGTTCCCACAACAGGGGAGCGGGCCGGTTCAGATTTTCCGGAACTTTCTCGCCGACGATGTCGAGGACCGCCGTTCCGCTCCGATCCCAGGGCGAGGCGCCAGAGGGGGCGCCGTGAAGTCAGGGAGAGAGCATGACGGAATCTGTACTGGTCAGCGGGGGAATCGACACACTGCGCCGCGCCGTCACCGGTGAGGTGCTCGTGGACGGCGATCAGGGGTACGCCGACGCCGGCCGCGTGATCATGGCCGAAGGTAGCCCGCGGGTGATCGTGCGGTGCACGGGCGCGGCCGATGTCGTCGCGGCGCTGCAGTACGCCGAGGCGAACGACCTGCCGATCGCGGTCCGCAGCGGGGGCCACCACGCGGCCGGATTCGGCACGAACGACGGCGGCGTACTCATCGACGTCCGGCCGATGAACGAGGTCCGCCTGCTGCCCGACAACATCGTCCGGGTCGGCACCGGCGCGGTCTGGGGCCGCGTCGCCGAGCGGCTCGGAAAAGCGGGGCTGGCGATCTCGTCCGGCGACACGGCCGGTGTCGGCGTCGGCGGGCTGATGGCCGGCGGTGGGATCGGCTGGATGGTGCGCAAGCACGGTCTCGCGATCGACAACGTGGTGGCCGCCGAGTTGGTCACCGCGGACGGTTCGGTGCGGCGAGTGGACGCCGAGCAGGATCCGGAGCTGTTCTGGGGGCTGCGGGGTGCCGCGGGCAGCCTCGGCGTGGTCACGTCGTACGACATCGCCGCGACCGAGCGATCCACGGTGCATTTCGGCGCCCTGCTGTACCCGTGGACCCAGGCGGCGCAGGTGATCGCGGGCTGGGCGGAGTACCAGCGGACCGCGCCGGAGGAGCTCACGTCGTCGCTGCAACTGGCGCCGACGATGATGGCCGACGGCCAGGTGCCGGTGGCGATCACGGTGTGCGTCACCGGCGACCCCGCGCACCGCGACGCGATCATCGAGCCGCTGCGGCACCTGGGCAATCTGCTGACCGACAAGGTGACGGAGGTTCCGTACGCCGACGTGTTCGAGCGGATGGAGATGCCCGCGGACTGGCGGCCGCGGATCCGCAACGGCTTCTTCGACGCGATCGGCGACGGCCTCAGCGACCGCCTGCTCGAGGCCCGTAAGCGGATCCCCGGGATGGCGGTCGAGATCCGCGCGCTCGGCGGAGCCTTCGGTTCGATGCCCGCGGACGCGACCGCGTTCGCCCACCGCGACGCCCGGTTCATGGTGAACTCGATCGTCGTCGGATCACCCGAGCAACAGGGGTCACAGCCCGAGGACTTCGATGCGCTGTGGAGCACGCTGCGGCCGACGGGTGCGTACGTGAACTTCCTGTCGCACCCGACCGACGCGGACCTCGAACTCTGCTATCCGAAGGCGCATCGCGCCCGGCTGGCCAAGCTCAAGCAGCAGGTGGATCCGGGGCACGTGTTCCGCAGCCCGCTGAGCGTGCCGCCGCGACCCGAGTGGACCGGCGGACGCCGTCACTTGATGAGGTGGGCGATGCGGTCGCGCAGATAGTTCTGCTCGGCGGTGTTCCTGGTCCGCTCCAGCGCCGCGAGGTAGTTGGAGCGGGCCAGATCCGGGCGGCCGGCAAGCTCGTGCAGGTGGGCGAGGACGGACAGCCTACGGTGATGGTCGCCGAGGTACCGGTCGTCGGCCAGACCCTCGACGATCGCGATGCCGGCCTCCGGCCCCTCGGTCATCGCGACAGCGACGGCCGATCCGAGCGTCACCATCGGACTCGGGTCGAGCGTGCGGAGCACGCGGTACAGCCCGGCGATCTGTTCCCAGTCGGTGGTCTCGACCGAGTCGGCTTCGCTGTGGACGGCGGCGATCGCGGCCTCGAGCTGGTACGGGCCGACGGCGCCGGAGCGCAGCGTCTCCTCGACCAGCCGGGTGCCTTCGGCGATCTCGTCGGCGTACCAGCGGGTGCGGTCCTGCCGGTCGGCCGGAATCAGTGAGCCGCCGGGTCCGGTGCGGGCGTCGCGGCGCGCGTGGGTGAGGATCATCAACGCCAGCAGTCCGGCCACCTCGCCCGGTCCGCCGACCGCGTCGTACAACAGGCGGGTGATGCGGAGCGCTTCCTCGGCGAGGTCGACGCGCTGCAACGAGTCGCCGGCGCTGGCGGTGTGACCTTCGTTGAAGATCAGGTACAGGACCTGCAGTACGGCGCGTAGGCGCTCGTCGTACTCCTCGGCGGTGGGGAGCTCGAAGGGGGCGCCCGCGATCGTCTTCTTGGCCCGGCTGATGCGCTGCGCCACGGTCGTCTCACTGACCAGGAGCGCGGCCGCAACCTCGGCCGTGGTGAGACCGCCGACGGACCGCAGCGTGAGCGCGATCTGCGACGCGGGTGTCAGCGCCGGGTGGCAACACAGCACAAGCAACCGGACGGTGTCGTCGGAGTCCTCGTGGTAGTCGTCCGGATCGGGGTCCGAGGCGCGCAGGAAGTCGTTCAATTCGCGCCGCCGGCGGGCGTTGTCGCGTCGCCAGCCGTCCATCAACCGGCGGGTCGCGACGCTGATCAGCCAACCGACCGGATGCTCGGGTACGCCGTTCGCGCGCCACTGCACGAACGCCTCGAGCAGCGCCTCCTGGACCGCATCCTCGCATTGGTCGAACACGTCGTACCGCCGAACCAGCGCGGCGAGCGCCCGCGGCGCCGCGGCCCGGATCGCCGCCTCCAGCTCCGGCCCGTTCGACCCGCCCGACCGCGTCACAGCTGGTCGAGCTGCGCGAGGAACTCGTCGTGGTCGAACCGGATCTCACGGATCTCGACCCGCCGGTACTTCACCAGCGGGATCAGCGCCGCGAGCTCGAGGGCGCGCTGCGGCGTAGCGCAGTCCACCACCAAGGCACCGGCCAGGAACTCCTTGGTCTCGAGCAACGGGCGGTCCGAGACAACCGGTGTGCCGGCAACCAGCTGCAGATCCTTGGTCTCGGCGGGCTCGGTGAGCGTGAGCACGGTCACCAGCTCGCCGGTCTGGAGTAGTTCGCGGGCGACCGTGGCGATTTGCTCCCGGCCGCCGGAGAGCTCTTCGAGTTGGTCCTCGGTCAGGCCTTCGAGCGCCTCGAGGTTGTTGTGGATCAGCATCAGGAACTTCACCCGGCCATTCTCCCGGACCGAGTGTCAGACGACACACTGCCGGGGCTGAATCCCGTGGTTCGGCGTGGGCTGTCTCTCACTCCCGGCGGTAAGGGTTGAGCGGTACGACGCCCTTACCGGATCATCAATGCCGTGAGGACGTGCCACAGTGCCTGATGTTTCGCTGCTGACCCTGCTGTTCCTGGTGATCGCCGCCTTCGCGGCCGGCTGGATCGACGCCGTCGTGGGTGGCGGCGGGCTGCTGCAGCTACCCGTGATGCTGCTCGGGCTGCCGAACGCGTCCCCGGCGCAGATCCTGTCCACCAACAAGATCTCGTCACTGTGCGGTACGGCGACCAGCGCGGTCACGTTCGGCGTCAAGGTCCGCCCGGACCGCAAGACCGTACTGCCGCTGGCGATCCTGGCCGGGCTCGGCGCCGCGGCCGGAGCGCTGGTGGCGACGAAGATCCCGATGTCATGGTTCAAGCCGATCGTGCTGGTGCTGCTGGTGCTGGTCGCGATCTACACCGCGATGAAGCCGTCGCTCGGCGCCCGGACCGCGCTGCGGTTCGACGGCCGCGACCACTATCTCGCGGCCAGTGGCGTCGGTGTGCTGATCGGCTTCTACGACGGCGCGGTCGGGCCGGGGACCGGCTCGTTCCTGATCTTCGCGCTGGTCGGCCTGCTCGGGTACAACTTCCTGCAGGCGAGCGCGAAGGCGAAGATCGCCAACGTGGCCACGAACCTGGGCGCGATCGCGGTGTTCGCGGTACACGGCGCGCCACTGTGGGCGCTCGGCCTGATGATGGGGGCGGCCAACATGGTCGGCGGCCTGCTCGGCGCGCGAACGGCCGTCGCCCGCGGCAGCCGGTTCGTCCGCATCGTCTTCCTGATCGTCGTCTCCGCCCTCATCCTGCGACTGGCGTACGACGTCTTCCGCGGCTGATCGTGCAGCACACCCTCGGCGCACCTCGCGCACTTCGGTGTACCTCGCGCACCTCGCGCACCTCGCGCAACTCGGCGCACCTCGGCGGCCCGGTGATCGTCGCCCGGTCGAGCCCTGGGACACGCCGTCCGTGCGCACCCTGTGTCGACATCGAGACGATGGGGATGGCCCGCAACCCAGTTCGAACGCACGCGACCAACCTCCCAACTCGAGTGGATAACCGTTCGCGTTAGGGGTTCTTCGTTGGCACACGAGCGAAGAACCCCCAAGACGCGCGGTGATCCGCTCGCGTGCCGAGTGTGCGACGGGTTCGGGTGCCCGAGTAAGCGCCCCCGCTGGACGACCGCGCGCGTCCGTTCCCGCGCGGTGGGTTTACCCACCGTGTTGTGGGTTCCTGACCCGTGTGAAGGGTACGGAACCCACAACACGATGGGTGAACCCACTGTGTGGCGGAAACCCGGAAACC
>NZ_JBEZFT010000083.1:0-32079 GCF_040649595.1 Kribbella sp. NPDC048915
CAGATCACGATCTCCGGCTGTAGTACTAGGAGAGTTTTCCGCACGACACTGGAGGCTTTTGACCGCCATACGCGGGAAAACCCTCCACAGATGCGACTCCACCAACCCCACACCCCGATCACCCGCACGCCACACCATCGCCCCGGCCATCCCTCACCCCGTCGACCCGCGACCATCTCCCCTCGTGCAGAAGCCAACCCACGCATCAGTCAACGGATCCGGATATCCGCTCGAATTCCGTGCCGCGGATCAGCCGGTGCGGTGATGCAGTCAGCGGTGATGCGGCCGGCGGTGTTCGG
The DNA here is from genome assembly GCF_040649595.1 of Kribbella sp. NPDC048915. Lineage (NCBI taxonomy): Bacteria > Bacillati > Actinomycetota > Actinomycetes > Propionibacteriales > Kribbellaceae > Kribbella > Kribbella sp. NPDC048915. Next base: position 300 of record NZ_JBEZFT010000083.1, read on the forward strand.
CACGCGGTGACGGTGCGGCGTCGTGGCGTGGGTGGTGGCGCGAGGGTGGTGGCGTGGTCGTCGGCGCTACCGGGGTTCCACAACACGGTGGGTTCACCCATCGTGTTGTGGGTTCCGTACCCTTCACACGGGTCAGGAACCCACAACACCGTGGGTGAACCCACCGTGCGGGGACGCGGGCGTGCGGGGACGCGGGCGTGCGGGGACGCGCGCGGTCAGCCAGTCCGGGCGCTGACTCGGTCACCCAGACCCACCCACGGATCGGTCACAAGAGCCGGATGACCTCTCGTGTTGGAGGTTGTCGGCTCGTATACCGGCAGACAACCCCCAACGCGACGGGATGTCCCCCCTTGCGTAGAAGTCACGCAGCCGACCCACCGCGACTCGGGAGGCTCGGGCGTGTGGCGCGTGTCAGGTCATTGGGACGTCTCCCGTGCCAGGGCCACAGCCGAGCGTGAACCAGGCACCGTACACACCCGCCCCGCACCACACGAACTGTCGAGCGTGCACACCTTCGGGCCGTGCATCAATCATCTAGGAGAGTTTCGCCGATGCGCTCGTCGGACTCTGAGCCCCCCAGGCGCATGGTGCCGTACCGCGTGGTGCCGTGCGGCGTGCTGTAGCGCGTGGCGGCGTACGGCGTGGTGCCGTAGCGGGTGGCGTCCCAGCGCGTGGCGGCGTACCGCGTGGCGTCCCACCGCGTGGCGCAGTACTGCGTGGTGCTCTAGCTCGGAGTGCGGTGCAGGGTGTGGTGTTGGACCAGGGTGGCGGCGCCGAGCAGGGCGGCGTCCTGGCCGGTGCGGGAGGTGACGATCCGCAGGGCTGTGGTGGCCAGGGGCAACGAGCGGGCGTAGATGGTTTCGCGGAGGCCGGCGAGCAGGCTGTCGCCGGCTTGGGCGAGCGAGCCGCCGACGACGATCACGGATGGGTTGAGCAGGCTGACCGCGGCGGCGAGGACCGTACCGATCTCGCGACCGGCCTGGCGGACTTCGGCGGTGGCCGCGGTGTTGCCCGAGCGGACCAGGTCGACGATGTCCTGGCTGGTCCGGACACCGAGCTTGCCGGCCAGCGCGGTCGCGGACGCGATCGCTTCCAGGCAGCCGGTGTTTCCGCAGCGGCACGGCGCGGTGTGGCCGGGTGCCTGGATGTGGCCGATGTCGCCGGCCGCACCCTGGGCGCCCCGGTGCAGCCGGCCGCCGCTGATCACGCCGGCACCGATGCCGGTGGCAACTTTCACGAACAGCAGGTGCTCGACGTCCGGGTACGCCGTCGCGTGCTCGCCGAGCGCCATGATGTTCACGTCGTTGTCGACCAGCACCGGTCCGGGGAGGTCGCGGCGCAAGCGGCCCGCGACGTCGTAGGAGTCCCAGCCGGGCATGATCGGCGGATGGTTCGGCCGACCGGTGCTGTGCTCGACCGGCCCCGGTAGCCCGACACCTGTCCCGGCCAGGTCTGCCGGTGATCGGCCCGCTTCGCGCAGCAGGGTGTGTCCAGCCTCGGCCACGGCTGCGAGGACGACTTCGGGTCCCTCGGCGATCGCGAGCTTGGTCGTCGTCCGCTGCAGGATCGTGCCGGTCAGGTCCGTGAGCGCGACAGCAAGATGCGTCGCGCCGACGTCGGCCGCGAGGACCAGCCTGGCTGTCGGGTTGAAGCGGAAGCGTGCGGGCGGCCGGCCACCGGTCGACGCGGCCTCGCCCGACGGCACCACGAGCCCGCTCTCGAGCAGCGCCTCGATCCGTCCGGTCACCGTGGACCGGGCGAGTCCGCTGCGCTCGATCAGCTCGGCCCGCGTCCGCGGCTGCCCGTCGAGGAGCAGTCGCAGCACCGCGTCCGCCGTACCGAGATCGCTCATCACCGGACCCTCGCCAGAGTTCTGCCGTAGCCACCGTGGGCTTTTGCTTGACAGGGATCAAAAGGGTCCCATAGCGTCCTTCGACGTGTCCACCAGTGCGCGCAAGCTCAAGGTCGGGATCGTCGGCGGCGGCTTCATGGGCCAGGTCCATGGCCGGGCCGCCCTGGTCGCGGGAGCGACGGTGGCCGGTGCGGTCGGATCGTCGCCCGAGCGCGCGGAGGCCGCGGCGCAGGCGTCCGGCGCCGAGCGCGGATACGCCGACCTCGACGAGCTGCTTGCCGCGGACATCGACGTGGTCCACATCTGCACGCCGAACAACACTCATCGCGAGATCGCGCTGAAGGCGCTCGAGGCGGGCAAGCACGTGGTCTGCGAGAAGCCGCTGGCCACCTCGGTGCAGGACGCGGCCGGACTCCACGCGGCCGCGCTCGAAGCCGGCCTGGTCGGCGCGGTGCCGTTCGTCTATCGGTACCACCCGATGGTGCGCGAGCTGCGGACCCGGATCGCCGCGGGCGACGCCGGCGTGATCACCAGCCTGCACGGGTCGTACCTGCAGGACTGGCTCGCCGGGGCCGACGACCAGAATTGGCGCGTCGACGACACGACCGGCGGCCCGTCGCGGACGTTCGCCGACATCGGTTCGCACTGGTGCGACCTGACCGAGTTCGTGACCGGCGACCGGATCGCCGCGATCAGCGCCCAGCTGCGGACGGTACGTGCGCAGCGTGGCGGTCTCGAGGTCCGCACCGAGGATTTGGCCACAGCGCAGTTCCGGACCGAGGCGGGTGTGGTCGGGACGATCGTGGTCAGCCAGGTCGCGGCCGGCCGCAAGAACCGCCTGTACCTGGAGGTGTCCGGGACCGAGTCGAGCTTCGGCTTCGACCAGGAGGACCCGGACCGGCTCTGGGTCGGCCGTCGCGACGCTTCGCAGCTGCTCACCCGTGACCCCGAGACGCTCAGTCCGCCCGCCGCGCGGGTGAACCGGCTCCCGGCCGGGCACGCTCAGGGGTACCAGGACGCGTTCGACTCGTTCGTCGCCGACAGCTACGCCGCCGTCCTGGGCGACCGCCCGGACGGTTTGCCCGATTTCGCCGCCGGAGCGCGGTCCGCACGCGTGGTCGACGCCGTCCTGCGCTCGGCCGCGAACGACAGCGCCTGGACCACCGTCGACAACTAGGAGCCTGTGAGATGCCTCGTCCGATCACTCTGTTCACCGGTCAATGGGCCGATCTGCCGTTCGAGGAGGTCTGCCAGTTCGCGTCCGAGGCCGGGTACGACGGTGTCGAGATCGCCTGCTCCGGTGACCACTTCGACGTCCAGCAGGCGGTCGACGACGACGCCTACGTGCAGACCCGCAAGGACATCCTGGACAAGTACAACCTGCAGGTCTTCGCGATCTCCAACCACCTGGTGGGGCAGGCGGTCTGCGACGACCCGATCGACTTCCGGCACCAGGCGATCGTGCCGTCCCGGATCTGGGGCGACGGCGACGCCGAAGGGGTTCGGCAGCGCGCCGCCGAGGACCTGAAGAACACCGCGCGGGCGGCCGCGAAGCTCGGCGTGAACACGGTCGTCGGCTTCACCGGCTCGTCGATCTGGCAGTACGTCGCGATGTTCCCGCCGGTGCCCGCGGAGCGGATCGAGGCCGGGTACCAGGACTTCGCCGACCGCTGGAACCCGATCCTGGACGTGTTCGACGAAGAGGGCGTGCGGTTCGCGCACGAGGTGCACCCGTCGGAGATCGCGTACGACTACTGGACCACCACGCTCGCCCTCGAGGCGATCGGGCACCGCGAGGCGTTCGGCCTGAACTGGGACCCGTCGCACATGGTGTGGCAGGACATCGACCCGGTCGCGTTCCTGTGGGACTTCAAGGACCGGATCTACCACGTCGACTGCAAGGACACCCGGATGCGGACCGGCGGCGGGCGCAACGGCCGCCTCGGCTCGCACCTGCCGTGGGGCGACCCGCGGCGCGGCTGGGACTTCTACTCGACCGGCCACGGCGACGTCCAGTGGGAGGACTGCTTCCGGGTGCTGAACTCGATCGGTTACGACGGTCCGATCTCGGTCGAGTGGGAGGACGCCGGGATGGAGCGCAAGGTCGGCGCGGCGGAGGCGGTCAACGTGATCCGCAACCTGGCCTTCGACAAGCCCGCGGCGGCCTTCGACGCGGCCTTCGCGACGGACAAGTAGGACCTCAGCGGTCGTCGCGTCCCGCGGCGAACCCGAGTACCAGCTGAGCGGCTGCGAGTACGGCGAACACCAACAGCGTCGTACTCCAGCTGCCGGTCTTTTCGGCCAGGAAGCCCGCGACGAACGGACCGGCCGCGGCCAGCGCGTAGCCGACCGCTTGGGCCATCCCGGACAGCTGTGTCGTTTCGTGATGACCGCGGCCGCGAGAACTGATCAACGAGAGTGCAGCGACCAGGGCGGCGCCTTGTCCCAGTCCGCCGACCACCGCCCATACTGCGGCGAGCTGTGGCACCAGGAGCAAGCCCAGCAGCGCCAGCACTACCGGCAGGCTCGCCGTGACCAGTCCGGCCCGCAGGTCGGTTGGGTGCTTGAGCAGCCGCGGGATCGTCAGTCCTCCGACCAGTCCGCACAGCTGGAAGACGAACAGGTGCACGCCGGTCGTGCGTTCCGAGAAGCCGCCGGTGGTGATCTCGATGGTGGGCAGCCAGTTCACGAACAGGTAGAAACTGGTTGACTGCAGGCCCATGTACGCGGTGACCATCCACGCCATCGGTTGCCGCCACACGCTGACCTTGGGAGTGCTGTCCGCTGTGGTTGCCGGCTGCAGCGGCTCCGGTGACACAGTCCGGGGCAGCCAGATCACTGCGACCACCAGTGCGAGTCCGCCCCACACTGCCAGCGACAAGCGCCAGTCCACCGCGTCAGCGATCGGTACGGCGAGGATGGACGCGATGGCCGCGCCGCCGGTGATGAACGCGGTGTAGATGCCCGTTGCCCGGGACACGTTGCCGGCGTAGTCGCGTTTGAGGATCACAGGTACCAGGACGTTGCCGACTGCGATCGCACAGCCGACCACAGCCGTACCGATCCACAGCCCGGCCTGGCCGGTGTACGGACGTAGCGCGGTGGCGGCTGCGAGGACCAGCAGCGATACGAAGACAGCGCGCTCCATGCCGAGCCGCCGTGATGCCAGGTGGACCAGGGGAGAGGCGGCGGCGAACGCCAGCAGCGGCAGCGTGCCCAGCAACCCCAGTGCGGCCTCACCGAGCTGCAGATCGACGCCGATCCGCGGAAGCACCGGCCCGACCGCAGTCAGGGCCGGCCGCAGCGTCAACGCGACCACAAAGGCCGTGGCGACGACCAGCGACGACCGCTCGCGAGCGATCGGGTCGGCCGGCGCCATAGGTCTCCTTCGGGGCTATGAGGTGGTCAGTGTGGCCGGATCCGGCCAGTAGTACCGCAGACAGACGGGCTGTCCGTTGAGGCGGCGTGGCTGGCCGCCTGGCGGCGGGACATGCTGACTGTCGCCCCGGATGCCGCCGCGTGCCTCGTAGAACGCTTGTGCTGCGGTGTTCTGTTCGAGCACCCACAGGTACAGGCCGGTGCCGCGGACGTGCTCTGCGGTCAGGGCGAGCAGCCGGGTGCCGATCCCTTGGCGCTTGAGCGGTGCCCGGACGTGCAGGTTGTCCACGAGCGCGCCGTACTTCGGGTCCGCGTCGAAGACAATGTGCGACAGCCCGACCAGTTGGCCGTCGTACTCTGCGACCGTCGTCACCGTGCCTTCGCGGACGGCGAGTCGTTTCGCCCACAGCGCGGCGAGGTACTCGGGCACCTCGTCGTCGAGGAAGGGGTCCGCGTACGCACCTCGGTAGTGCCGTCGCCAGCTGTCCCCGTGCAGCTCTGCGACGGCGGCGGCGTCGTCTGCGCCGGCAATCCGGAAAGTCGTCACCAGACGATTCGTATCACCGGGGGAGCACACCGTCGGCCGCTGTCCGCGGGCTGGTTGCCAGCACCCGCGCGAACATGGCCAGCCCGGCTGCCAAGGCGGTCACGACGATGAACGAGACGGTCAGGTTGCTGGCCTGGGCGATGCCGCCGATGATCGACGGGGCCACCAGCCCGGACGCGTAGGTGATCGTGGCGACACCGGCGATCGCCTGGCTCGCGTTCGGCCCCGACCGGGCCGCGGCCGCGAAGGCGAGTGGTACGGCGACCGCGATGCCGATGCCGATCAGGCCGAAGCCGGCCATCGCGACGGCCGCATGCGGCGCGAAGACCACCAGCAGGCCGCCCAGCGTCGCGATCACTCCGCTCCACCGCACCGTCCGGACCGCGCCGAACCGGTCGACCACCGCATCGCCGCTGATCCGGGCGATCGCCATCGTCAGCGCGAAACCGGTGGTCGCGCCGGCCGCGACACCGGCCGAGCTGTCCAGGATGTCGCGCAGGTACACCGCCGACCAGTCCAGGCTCGCGCCCTCGGCGAACACCGCGCAGAACCCGACCGCGCCGATCAGCAGCGCCGACCGCGGCGGCAGCGCGAACCGCGCCGGCGGCTCCTCGTCGTCCTCCGGATGGATGTTCAGGACGAACTGACACATCACCGCGCCGATGACCGTCAGGGCGATCGCCGCCGCCACGTGGTGGGTCTGGGCGCTGAGGTTCGCATGCGCAGCGACCGTCCCGATCGCGGACCCGATCAGCGCACCCGCACTCCACAGGCCGTGCAGCCCGGACATGATCGACTTCTTCAGCCGATGCTCAACCTCGATGCCGAGCGCGTTCATCGCCACGTCGGCCATCCCCGACGTAGCGCCGTACACGAAGAGCGCCGCGCACAACGTCAGCAGGCCGGGCGCGAACGACGGCAGGATCAAGGACAGCGTCCAGAGCGCGAGCAGCCCGCGCAGCGCGGTCCGGGTGCCGAAGCGGTGGGTGATGCGTGCCGCGAGCGGCATCGCCAGCGCCGCCCCGATGGCCGGAAACGCCAGCGCCAGACCGAGCTGGCCGGTGGACACGCCCGCGTGGTCCTGGATCCAGGGGACCCGGGTCGCGAACGATCCGGTCACCGCTCCGTGCACACAGAAGACGGCGGCCACGGCGTACCGCGACCGCCGGACGAGAATGGTGGCTTCAGTCACAAGCGAACACGCTATCTGTTTGAACGATCAGGCGGATGGTAGTTTCTTGCGCATGCGAAGTGCGGAACGGCACCAAATGATCGTAGAGCGACTGCGGGCCGTCGAGCGCGTCTCGGTCCAGGAGTTGGTCGAAGCGACCGCGGCCTCGGACATGACGGTACGCCGCGACCTCGACTTCCTGGCCGCGCAAGGGGTGCTGAAGCGCGTCCACGGCGGTGCGGTGTCCGCGATGCCGTCCGGCCTCGAGCCGCCGCACTCGCTGCGCGCCCAGGCCGCCGTCGCCGCCAAGCAGGCGATCGCCCGCGCGGCCGTCGAGCACATCCGCGACGGCGAGACGATCGTTCTCGACAGCGGTACGACGGCGCTCGAGACGGCGAAGCTGCTGCACGACCGCACGCTGACGGTGATGCCCCTCTCGCTGCATGTCGCGCACGTACTGGCCGACGCGCCGCGGATCCGGCTGCTGATGCCTGGGGGAGAGGCCCGCAAGGGCGAGCTGTCGCTTGTCGGTCCGCTGACCGTCGCCTCGCTGCGGGCGCTGCGCTTCGACACTGCCGTGATCAGTCCGTGCGCCTTCAGCCTCGACGCGGGGCTGACCGCGTTCGACCTGGGTGACGCGGAGGTCAAGCAGGAGGCCATGGAGGTCGCCGCGCGGACCGTGGTGCTTGCCGACGGCGCCAAGTGGGACCGGGCCGCGCTCGCCTACGTGTGCCCGGCACATCGCCCCGACCTGATCATCACCGACGACTCCGCGCCGCAGGACCAGCGGACCGTGCTGACCCAGCGCGGCGTGCTCGTCGAGGTCGCGTCTTGAGCGCCCTCGAGGTAGACGTCCGGCCCGCACCTCCCCGCGCTGCTCGTATCGCCACCTGGCTGTACTTCGGTCTGAACGGATTCGCCGTCGGGATGTGGGTCGTGCACATCCCGAGCATCGAGCAGCGGACCGGGATCACCCACAGCACGCTCGGCTTGCTGCTGCTCGTCCTCGGCGGGGCCGCGTTCACCGGCATGCAGGTCGCCGGACCGCTCGTCGACAAGCTCGGCCAGCGCCGGCTCGTCCCCGCGGCCGGGATCCTGCTCGGGATCGCGATCGCCGGGCCCGGCCTGGCCACGAACTGGTGGACGCTCGGGCTCACGCTGATCCTGGTCGGGTTCGGCAACGGCTCGATCGACGTCGGGATGAACGCGCAGGCCGTGGTGGTCGAGCGTGGCTATCCGCGGCCGATCATGGCCGCGTTCCACGCGATGTGGTCGATCGGCGGTGCGATCGCCGCGGTCATCGGGGCCGCCACGCTGCATGCCGGCGTACCGACCGAGGTCACACTGGCGCTGTCGGGACTTCTCTGCGTGATGCTGTCGCTGGCCGCGAGCCGGTACCTGCTGGAGTCCTCAGAGCCTGAGGTCGACGCCGAGGATGCGGCCGGGCCGCGGGCGAAGCCGTCGGCCAAGCTCGTCTGGGCGCTCGGCGGGCTCGCCTTCGGCCTGATGCTGTCCGAGGGCGTGACGAACGACTGGGCGGCCCTGCACTTCCGTGACATCCTCGGCACCTCCGTGAGTACGGCGGCCTACGCGTACGGCGCGTTCGCGGTCGCGATGACCGTCGGGCGGTTCCTCACCGACCGGGTCGCCGCGGTCGTCGGTCCTGCCGCGATCGTCCGCTGGGGCGCGGCCATGGCAGCGGCCGGCCTGACCGTGGTGATCGTCGTCCCGTGGGTGCCGGTCGCGCTCATCGGCTGGGCCGTGTTCGGGCTCGGCCTCGCAGGCGGCGTACCGCAGTTGTTCACCGCCGCCGGCAACCTCGACCCGCGCTCGTCGGGCGCGCTGATGGCCCGCGTCGTCGGCCTCGGGTACGTCGGTCTGCTCGCCGGACCGGCCGTGATCGGCGGGCTGACGCACTGGATGCCGCTGAACATCGCGTTCGTGCTGCCGGTCGTCCTGTGTGTGCTGACCTTCTTCGGTGGGCCGGTGCTCAACTCCCGGAAGTGAGTGCCCGCTCGAGGTCGGCCCACAGGTCGTCGGGGTGCTCGATGCCGACGGCCAGGCGAATCAGGTCCTTCGGGATCGTCGGCGCCTCGATCGGCCAGCGGTGCCGGCGCTCCAGCATCGACTCGACACCGCCGAGGCTGGTCGCGTGCACCCACAGCTCGGTGCTCTCGCAGAGCTGCTGAGCGCCATCCGCGTCACCGCCGAGCTCGAACGCCAGGATCGCGCCGAACCCGGACATTTGCCGCTCGGCGCGGTCGTGGCCCGGATCGTCCGGCAGGCCCGGGTACCGGACCCGGCTGACCCGCGGATGCGCGCGCAGCCGCTCGGCGAGGTACGCGGCGTTCGACTGCGCCCGCTCCAGCCTGAGGGCGAGTGTGCGGAGACCGCGCAACGCCAGCCAGGCCTCCATCGGACCCGGGATCGCGCCGAGGCTGCGGCGGCGCAGCTCGATCGCCGACCACAGTTCGTCGTCCGCGGTGACGACCGCACCGAGGACCACGTCGGAGTGGCCCGCGATGAACTTCGTGGCGGAGTGCATCACGATGTCCGCGCCCAGCTTCAGCGGCTGCTGCAGCAGCGGCGTCGCGAACGTGTTGTCGACAACCACGGTCGCACCGGCGGCCCGGCCGGCCGCGGCGAGCGCCGGGATGTCGGCGACCTCCATCGCCGGATTCGTCGGCGACTCGATCCAGAGCAGGTCGGTGCCGCTCAGTGCCCGGATCACCGCGTCCGTGTCGGCGATGTCGACCCGCTCGAGCTTGAGCCGGCCCGTGTCGGCCTGCTGGTCGAGCAACGCCAGTACGCCGGAGTAGGCGTGCCGCGGCGCGATCACCTGACCGCCCACCGGTACCAGGTCCACGACCGCCGCCGCGGCCGCCATGCCGGACGCGAAGGTCAGTCCGCGTCCGCCCTCGAGTTGCCCGAGCGTCTCCTCGAGCGCCGTCCACGCGTCGTTCCCGAAGCGCCCGTAGCCCCGGTCCCCACCGGCCACATAGGTCGAGCTGAACACCGGTGAGTTGCCGACCGGGGCATTCGGGGTCCGTTCCGGCCGGCCCGCGTGGACGACGACGGTGGAGGGATCGAGGTCAGGCGTCATACCCGGATTGTCCCTGGCGACTGACCGTGCGAAGCGCCGGGCTCGCATCCCGGGCACCCGGCGTGCTTCAGAGTACGGCGGTGTCCGGTGGGCTGGGGAGGGGGATGCCGCCGGTGCGGAGCAGACGCATCGCCTGCCGTGCCAGGGTCTTCGCCTGGACGGCGTCGGGCGCGTCGACCCAGACCCGCACCACGGTCTCGATGATGTTCATCGCGATCCCGGCGGACAGTGCGGCCACGAATTCGGCGCGGCGCGGGTCCTCGGCGCGCAACCGGCGTACCAGCTCGTCGGCCAGATCGATCCGGAACCGCCAGATCAGGTCGTTGAGATGCGCGCTCACCGACCCGGTCTGCTCGGCCAGCTCGAACACTGCGCGGACCCGCTCGGGGTTCGTCTCGAGCTGCTCCAGCACCCGCTCGACGACCGCGCGCAGACCGTCGCGCAGGTCCATCGCGGGCTGCTGGTGGAACCAGCTGACCGCCTCCGCGAGGCACTCGTCGACGAACTCGAGGACCAGCGTCTCCTTGGTCGGGAAGTACCGGTAGAGCGTGCTCGGGCCGACCTCTGCGGCCGCCGCGATCTGCTCGACGGTGGTCCGGCCGAACCCGTGGTCGCTGAACAGCTCGAACGCCTTGTCCGCGATCAGCCGGCGGGTCCGCTCCCGCTTCACCTCGCGCAGTCCCATCAGCACCTCCGCGGACCCGTGAGCTCGTTCCCGCCCCGACTGCCGGTCAGAGTACCGCCTCCGACTCGCCGGACGCGGTTCCGTTTCAGGAGTCTCAGTCATATGGTAGTCACTACCAAATTTCTCCGGCGAAGGGCTGCGGATGACCGAGAGCTTTCCTGTCAGCAGGCCGCCCGGCTGTCCGTTCGACCCCGCCGCGCGGTACGCCGACTACCGCCGGACCGAGGCGCCGGTGAAGGTATCCACCCCGGCCGGCGTCGACGCGTACCTGATCAGCCGGTACGACGAGGTCCGCGCACTGCTGCGCGACAGCCGCCTGAGTTCGCGACTCGCGCCGTCCGACCACGTCGTACCGGACGCGGACCTGGATCGGGAGGTGGAATCGGGCTCGATCCTGCAGGTCGACGGCGCGGCGCACAAACGACTGCGCCGGCTGCTGGCGACCGAGTTCGCGGCGAAGCGGATGGAGGCGATGCGGCCGCGGATCGCCGCGATGATCGACGAACGCATCGATGCGATGCTGGCCGCGGGCGGTCCGGTCGACCTGGTGCAGGAGTTCGCGCTGCCGATCCCGTCACTGGTGATCTGCGAGCTGCTCGGCGTCCCGTACGAGGATCGCCAGGAGTTCCAGGAGCGGAGTGCGTTGCTGGTCCGCGTCGACGGCTGGACCGACGAGATCGGCCGCGCCGGCGACGAGCTGAACCAGTACATCGCCGGCCTTGTGATGGCGAAGCAGGCCCGCCGCGAGGACGACACGCTGTCCCGGCTGATCACCCGCGGCGAGGAACTCGGGACACCGTTGACCGTCCCGGAGCTGGTCACGGTCGGCGTCACGCTGCTGATCGCGGGCCACGAGACGACCGCGAACATGATCGCGCTCAGCACGCTCGCGCTGCTTCGCAACCCGGACCAGCTGGAGAAGTTGCGTAACGACCCGGCGCTGGCTCCGGCGGCCGCCGAGGAACTGCTGCGATATCTGTCCGTTGTGCACTTCGGCCTGTTTCGGCAGGCGACCGACGATCTGCCGGTCGGGCCGTTGACGATCGACGCCGGCTCGTACCTGATCGCGGCGCTCTCGTCGGCCAACCGGGACGAGACGGTGTTCCCGGATCCCGATCGGCTCGACGTGGAGCGCCCGGCCGCGGCGCATGTCGCGTTCGGGTTCGGGCCGCATCAGTGCCTCGGGCAGCAGCTCGCGCGGATCGAGCTGCAGGAGGTGTTCACCCGCTTGTACCGGCGCGTTCCGACGCTGCGACTCGCCGTACCGTTCGAGCAGATCGACTACAGAGACAACACGCTCGTGTACGGAGTGACAGCGTTGCCAGTCAGCTGGGACGCGCCGCCGCCCGCCGAGATCTGAACGGTTCTTAACCGAACCCCGGTCGGAACCGGATCGCCGGACCGCTACAGTCGAGCCGGTGAGTGAGTACTCGGAAGGTCAGCGCAAGCCCCGCGTCGCCGTTGTCTTCGGCGGCCGGTCGAGCGAGCACGCGATCTCGTGCGTGACCGCGGCGAACGTCCTGCAGGTCATCGACCGGGACAAGTACGACGTGGTTCCGGTCGGGATCAGCACCAGTGGGCACTGGGTGCTCGAGAGCGGCGACCCCGAGCGGCTGTCGATCACCGACGGCAAGCTGCCCGAGGTCGACGTCACCGCGATGCCGGTGCTGTTCGGCGCGAACCGGGAGCTCGTGGTCAGCGAACCCGACCAGGTGCCGAGCACGCTCGGCGCGGTCGACGTGGTGTTCCCGCTCCTGCACGGCCCGTGGGGTGAGGACGGCACCATCCAGGGACTGCTCGAGATGTCCGACATCCGCTACGTCGGTTCGGGCGTGCTGGCCAGCGCCGTCGGCATGGACAAGCACTACATGAAGGTCGTGTTCAAGGCCGCCGGCCTGGACGTCACGCCGTACATCGTGATTCGCGACCGCGACTGGCGACGCGACCCGGCTGCGTGCCGCGCGGCTGTGGAGTCGCTCGGCTACCCGGTCTTCGTGAAGCCGTGCCGCGGCGGGTCGAGCCTCGGCATCAGCAAGGTGAACAGCCTCGACGAACTGGACGAGGCGATCGCGGTCGCCCGCGCGCACGACCCGAAGGTGATCGTCGAGGCGTCGGCGAAGAGCCCGCGGGAGATCGAGGTCGGCGTCCTCGGCGGACTCGACGGCGGCGCTGCGCAGGTCAGCGTCTGTGGCGAGGTCGCGGTCTCCGGTGGCGGGCACGACTTCTACGACTTCGAGACCAAATACCTGCCGGAGGGGGAGGAGTACACCGCCCTTTCGGTGCCGGCCGACCTTCCGGAAGAGATCGCGAACGACATCCGCGCGAAGGCCCTGACCGCCTTCGACGCCATCGAGGCCGAGGGCCTGGCCCGCGTCGACTTCTTCCTGGACGCCGACCAGCGCGTGATCATCAACGAGATCAACACGATGCCCGGTTTCACGCCCACCAGCATGTTTCCGCGGCTATGGGCGGCGTCCGGCAAGGACTACGCGGCGCTCGTCGAGCACCTGCTCAATCTCGCGCTGACCCGCCCGACCGGTCTGCGCTGACCCCCGCGAGGTTCGCCACGCGCCGGTGCAGGTAGCGCTGCTGCGGCACGCTCGTCGTCCGGGCCGCTGCCGCCTCGTACGCCGTTCGCGCGCCGAGTGTGTCGCCGGACATCTCCAGGAGGTGGCCGCGAACGGCGAACAAGCGGTGGTCGTCGGCGATGCGGGAGTCGTGCTCGATCTCCTGCAGCAGCGTGAGCCCCGCTTCCGGACCGCGTGCCATCGCGACCGCGACGACGTGGTTGAGGGCAACCATCGGGTTGTCGGTGAGCTGCAGCAACACCTCGTACAACGCGACGATCTGCGGCCAGTCGGTCTCCGCGGCGGATTTCGACTCGTCGTGGACCGCGGCGATCGCCGCCTGGAGCTGGTACGGCCCGACCGGCCCTTTCGGCAGTGTCGCGGTGATGAGATCGACGCCCTCGCGGATCAACTCCGGGATCCACAGCGACCGGTCCTGCTCCGCCATCGGCACGAGCTCGCCGTGTGGTCCGGTGCGCGCCGGCCGCCTGGCATCGGTGAGTAGCAGCAGCGCCAGCAGCCCCGCGACCTCGGAGTCGTTCGGCAGCAACCGGTGCAGCATCCGCGCCAGCCGGATTCCCTCGGCCGCCAGCTCGACCCGTTGCAGGCTCGGGCCGGTCGTACTCGTGTAGCCCTCGTTGAAGATCAGGTACACGACCTTCAGGACGGCGCCGAGCCGCTCCTCACGATCCGCCGGCAGCGTGAACCGCGCGCCGCTGTCCTGCACAGCGGTCTTCGCCCGGGTGATTCGCCGCGTCATGGTTGCCTCGGGCACCAGGAACGCCCGCGCGATCTCCGCCGTCGTCAGACCACCGACCGCCCGCAACGTCAGCGCGATCTGCGACGCCGGCGACAGTGCCGGGTGGCAGCACAGGAACAGCAGCACCAGCGTGTCGTCGGCATCACCGACCGGCTCGCCCTGCGGCGCCCACGCGGCGACGCGCTCCTCCCGCCGCTGACGGGCCTGCTCGCGGCGGAGCAGGTCCGTCAGCCGACGCGATGCGACCTTGATCAGCCAACCGCGTGGATTGTCGGGGACGCCGTCCACCGGCCACTGCTGAGCCGCCGCCAGCAGGGCCTCCTGCACGGCGTCCTCGGCCGTGTCGAAGTGTCCGTACCGCCGAACCAACGCCCCGAGCACCTGCGGCGTCAGCGCCCGCAGCAGGTCCTCGACGGTGCCGATCATGCGCTCACTCCACCAGTTCGTCCTGGCCCTCGACGATCGGCCGGATGTCGGCGTACGCCGTCGCGCGGACACCCTCGGGCGCCGGCGTGTCGGCGAGCCGCGCCGCGATCTCGGTGGCCCGGTCGAACGACTCGCACTCGACGATCCAGTACCCGGCGAGCACCTCCTGCGTCTCGGCGTACGGCCCGTCGGTGACCACCGACTGCCCGTTCTTCGTCCCGATCCTGCGAGTGAGCACCGGCGCCGCCAGCCCGCGCGTCTCGACCAGTTCGCCGGACTCGACGAGCTCGTTGGAGAACTTCTCCATGAACTCGCCCATCGCCTGGAAGTCCTCCGGCGTCCAGGCCGGCTGCCCGGTGTCCTTGCCCGCCATCCCGTCGTAGTCCTGCTGCGACGCGTAGGTCAGGATCATGTACTTCATCGGTCTCTCCCGTCGTCCGAGCACCCTCCCTCAGGGCACTTCCACCCGAGACGTCGCCCCCCGTGCCGCGCAACCGGACACGACCCAGAGAATTCTTCAGGGGAATTTCGATCTCGTCAGGGAGTATGCCGCTGTCAGGTGCAGGGGGTGACGAGTTTGTTGTGCTTGTGGACGGCGTCGGAGACGTCGACGAGGGCGTTGGCCTCGGGGGCGTACTTCGACGGGACGGCGACCTCGAAGTAGAGGGCTCGGCCGATGGTGGTGAAGACAACGCCGTTCTGGACTTCCTTGGCGAACCAGCCGACGCCGTTCACCTCGAAGCACTTCGTCTCCGCTTCCGCCATGCCGGCCGGCGGGCTGACTCCGCAGGTCAGCTCGATCGGCGGATCGCCGTACGCCGCGGTCAGCGGGCTCTTCGGGGAGGTCTCGCGGCGCTCGGCGTCGAGGATCTTGCCGGGGAGTGCCTGCACGAGGCCGGCGCACGCGGCAGCGACCTCAGGGGCGGGGGAGGGGACCGGTACGGCGGCAGGTCCCGGGCTGCATGCGCTGACCAGTAGCAGTACGCCGACGACACCCAGACCCCAACTGCGCAGTCCGATGCGCCGCGCACGGGCGCGGTGCGGGTCGGCGTGTCGTGGTCCGGTGTGCTGTGGTCCGGTGTGCTGTCGGCCGGGGATCGGGTCGGCCGAGTTGAAGGGTCGGGACTTGGGCATGCGGAGACGCGGCGTGGCGGGGCTGCAGTGCGGCGGTCAGATGTGGACGACGGGGCAGGTCAGCGTGCGGGTGATACCCGGGACGTTCTGGACCTTGGCGACGACCAGCTTGCCGAGCTCGTCGACGTTGCGGGCTTCCGCGCGGACGATCACGTCGTACGGACCGGTGACGTCCTCGGCCAGGGTGACACCCTGGACCTCGGCGATCTGTGCGGCGACGTCGGCCGCCCGGCCGACCTCGGTCTGGATCAGGATGTAGGCCTGGACCACCACGTCGTTCTCCACTCAGTCGTCCTCAGCTGGGCTCCAGCCACAGTACTGCGAGCTGGCTGCGCGTACTCATAGTTGCCCGGTCACGGTACCGCCTCAGGCGGTGCCTGGTAATCCCCCGCCAACTGCGCGGCCCTCGGCACGGCACCTCGCCGCACAGGACCGCCTAGACTCCCGTCAGCGATATGGGAGGTCTGTTGACGTGACAGAGACGTTGGGGAGCACGGGTGAGTTCGGCCTGATCGCGGCCGTCACCAAAGGGCTGTCCCAGAGTGAGGACGTCCTGGTCGGCCCTGGGGACGACGCGGCGGTGCTGGCGGTGCCTGACGGGCGCCTGGTGATCACGACGGACCTGCTGGTCGAAGGCCGGCATTTCCGCCAGGACTGGTCGTCGGCGTACGACGTGGGCCGCAAAGCCGCCGCACAGAACCTGGCCGACGTCGTGGCCATGGGTGCGCGCCCGACCGCGCTGGTGGTCGGTTTCGGCGGCCCAGCGGACCTTCCGACCGCCTGGGCGCTGGAACTGAACCAGGGCCTGGTCGACGAGTGCGAGCTGGTCGGAGCGAGCATCATCGGCGGCGACACGGTCCAGTCCGACAAGATCGTCGTCTCGGTGACCGCGTTCGGCGCCCTGGACGGCCGGGCGCCGGTCCTGCGCTCCGGTGCGCGGCCGGGCGACGAGGTGGCGTACTCCGGCCGCCTCGGCTGGGCAGAGGCTGGCTGGGCGGTGCTCGCGCGCGGCTTCCGCTCACCACGGGCCGTCGTCGAGGCCCACCGGCGCCCGCAACCGCCGTACGATGAAGGTCCGCGGGCTGCACTGGCCGGCGCCTCCTCGCTGTGTGACGTCAGCGACGGACTGCTCGCCGACCTGGGCCACATCGCGGAGGCGAGTCAAGTGATCATCGACGTGCACACGAAGGCGCTGACGGTGCCCGAGCCGCTGCAGGCAGTCGCCGCGGCGACCGGCGCCGACGCGCTGCGGTTCGTGCTGACCGGCGGTGAGGACCACGCCCTCGTCGGGACCTTCGAGCCGGCCGACGTGCCGGACGGCTGGACCGTCATCGGCTCGGTTGCCGAGGGCAACGAGGAACGTCCGCCCGGGACGGTGACCGTCGACGGCTCGCCGTATGCTGCGGACACAGGTCACGCCCACTTCAGGAGTTGAGATGCCGGACGGCAACGCGCTGCCCAGAGTCCTGACGATCGCCGGGTCGGACTCCGGCGGCGGAGCCGGGATCCAGGCGGATCTGAAGGCCATGCTGGCCAACGGTGTGCACGGGATGAGTGTGCTGACCGCGATCACCGCGCAGAACAGCCTCGGCGTCCAGGGCGCCTGGGAGCTACCCGAGGAGCAGGTGCGCGCGCAGTTCCGCAGCGTGGTCGACGACATCGGCGTGGACGCGGTGAAGACCGGCATGCTCGCGTCGGCGTCCATGGTGCGCACCGTGGCGTCACTGCTGCGGACGCTGCCGCCGTCGGTGCCTGTGGTGGTCGACCCGGTCTCGGTGTCGAAGCACGGCGACGCGCTGCTCGCTGCCGATGCGATGGACGCCGTACGGTCGGAGATCGTCCCGCTCGCCACCGTGCTGACACCGAACCTGACCGAGCTCGGTCCGGTCGCCGGCGTCGACCTCGAGACCGTCGAGGACCGTGAGCTCGCAGCGAAGGCGCTGCTGGAGGCAGGTGCGTCCTGGGTGCTGGTGAAGGGCGGTCACGACGTCGGTACGGCGGCAGTCGACGTACTGCACGGCCCGGACGTGCGGCGCTCGTACAGTGCGGTCCGCGCGGACAACCGGCACACGCACGGCACCGGCTGCACGCTGGCGAGCACAATCGCGTCGTACCTCGCTCGCGGGTACGACGTACCGAGCGCGGTGGGCGCGGCGAAGGAGTACGTGACCGGTGCGATCGCGGCCGGGTTCGCGCTCGGTGCGGGCATCGGCCCGGTCGATCACGCGTGGAGATTCCGAGGGAGTGGTAGTTGATCATGAGGGCACCCGGAGCTCCTGCGCCCTCGAAGCGGCAGCCCCCTGTTGACGGCTATTGCGAGCAATGCGGCTTCAACTACGACACCGGCGATCTGCAAGGCACGGTGACCCTGCTGATCCGGCAGGCCGCCGACTGCAGCATGGCGCTGACCAGGGCCGCTGCCGGTCCGGACCCGGACGTGGTGCGGCTGCGGCCGGAGCCGGAGGTGTGGTCGGCGATCGAGTACGCCTGCCACGTGCGCGACGTACTCGAGGTGCAGCGGCAGCGGATCGCTCAGTGCCTGGCCGAGGACCGGCCGGTGTACGCGCCGATGGACCGGACCGGTCGCGTGAAGCAGGCGAAGTACGAAGACCAGGACCCGATGGAGGTCGCCGCGGCCCTGATGCGGTTCGCAAAGGAGTTCGGTGCCGCGGCGCGGGTGCTGCGACCGCAGGAGCTCGGCAAACTGGGGCTGTACAACTATCCGGTGCGGATGCCGCGGACGCTGGGGTGGGTGATCCGGCACACGGCTCACGAGATCCAGCACCATCGCCACGACATTACCGAGGTGCTGGCGAAGGTGGAGCCGCCGATCGTCCCCAAGCCTCGCGCGGAGCCGGTCGACGAGTTTGGTGTTGACGCTGCTGAAGAGGCGACTGGCGGAGAGGTCGCTGACTAGAGCTGGGCGACCCAGGCTGCGATGGCTGCTTCACTGGTGATCCGGTCGAGTGCCATCGCCGCAGCGCCGCGGAGCGGGCCGTCGGCCTGGTGAGCTGCGGGTAGTACTGGCGGGGGAGCGGCGCGGTGGAACGCCATGAGGCCGTCCCGGTACGCCTCGGCGAACGTGTCCTCAGCAGCCGCTCGCAGTGGGATGGCCAGACCGCCAATGGTCACCACGTCCGGATCGTGTGCGTTGACCAGCCCGGCGATCCCGTAGCCGAGCGCGGCGACCACCCTGGTCACGGCGGCGCGCGCAGCCCGGTCAGAGCGCCGGAGTACCTCTTCCGCGTAGCCCACTGGGTCATCGGGGGTCGGCTGCTTCAAATGGCGCGCCAGAGCACGTCCGTCGATCTCCAGGTCCCAGCAGCCACGCGCACCGCACGGACAGCGTCGCGAGCGGTCGCCGAGGGGCATGTGCCCGTACTCACCACCGGCGCCCGACGCTCCCTGTGCCGGTACGCCGTCGATGAGCAGCGTCCCGCCGATACCGACCTCCACGATCAGATGCACCGCCGTACGAGCTCCTGCAGCCGACCCGGTCCGCGCTTCGGCCACACCGCTCAGCGTTGCGTCGTTGCCTGCCAGCAGCGGTACGCCGGTGCTCTCGGTGACTTGTGCGAGGTCGATCTCCGGCCACTCCAGCGTGGGCGCCTGCATCAGGTGGTTGTCGCGAACAGAGCCGGGCACGGCCAGGCTGACCATTTGCAGCCGAGCGCCGTACCGCTGGTGCGCCTGCTCGACCTCGCTGCGTAGGTTCTTCAGTACTACCTGTGCGCGCCGGCTCCGGTGCCGCCGGTATTGCAGGTCCTGCAGCGATCCGTCGAGTGCTACGGCCGCACTGCGCCAGCTGCTCTGCCGAAGGTCCAGTGCGAGTACTACAGGGCCTTGCGGGTGCGGCCGCAGTACCGTGGTCGGCCGGCCACGGCCCTGGCTCGGCGCGGGCGCTTCAGTGAGCAGATGTACGTCGCGTAGCCGGGCCGTCACTTCGGTGGCCGATCCCGTACTCAACCGCAGTGTCCGCGCCACGGCGGCCCGGGTGATACCGGGGCGGCGAGCAACCTGGGTCAGGACGTCCGCAGCCGTCTGCCATTGCCCCCGGCGTACTGGAGTCATCGTTGCCCTTCCCGTTATGCTCGGTAAACGAGTTTAATGGGAGGGTTCATGGAGATCCGGGACATCCGCGCCGTACTGTTCGACATGGACGGCACGCTGGTCGATTCCGACGCCGTCGTCGACCGCAGCTGGACCCGCTGGGCGACCGAGTACGGCCTGGAGCCGGTCGACGTGCTCGGAGTGGCCCACGGCAACCCGGCGGTGGCGACCGTGGCCCATTTCCTCCCGGATGCGACGCCGTCGGAGCGCGCGGCTGCAGGTGCGCGCGTCCTCGATCTGGAAGTTACCGACGTCGACGGCGTGGTCGCGAAGCCCGGTGCGCTGTCGTTGCTGGCCACGCTGGACCGAATCGGTCTGCCGTGGGCGGTCTACACCAGTGCGCCTGCCCAGCTCGCAAAGGTACGGCTGACGGCGGCTGGGATCGCACCTCCGGTTCTCGTCACGGTTGACGACGTCAGCCGCGGCAAGCCGGACCCGGAGGGCTATCTGCGAGCGGCCGAGCTCCTGGGTGCGCCTGCGAGGCAGTGCCTGGTCGTCGAGGACACGGTGGTCGGGCTGACCGCCGGGCAGGCGTCAGGTGCGCTCACAGCCGGTCTGAAGGGCATCTCCGCCGATATCGAGCTGCCCGACCTGCACCGACTCGACGAGCTGTTCAAAGGTCTGGAATGACCACGGCGGCTCCGGTGCAGGCTGGAGCACGCGCCGACGAGGTGCGGATCGGTATTGCACTGTCGGCGATGGGTTTCGTCCTGGCCGGACTCGGTGCCTGCGTGGCGATCCTGGCCCGCGACCTCGGCGAGCCGACCGGACGACTGGCGCTGCTGTCGTCCGGGTTCGCCGTCGGCCTGCTGGTCGTCGCGATGATCGGCCCGCGGATGCTGCGGCGCTGGCAGCTGCCGACCGTCCTGTCCCTCGGCTCGGTCATCTGCGCGGGCGGTGCCGTCCTGATCGCGGTCGCCCGCGGGTACGGCGTGGCGATCGCCGGCGGCCTCCTGGTGGGTCTCGGCGGGGCGCTCCTCGTGCTGGTCGCCCCCCTGATGCTCAACGGTCCGACCGCGGCTGCTCGCTTGAGCCGCGTCAACGCGGTCGCCAGCGGCACCGGGATCCTCGCGCCGCTGGCCATCGGCACCCTGGACGGACTCGGCCCCACCGGCCGCCTGGCCCTGCTGGCCGCCGCACCTCCACTCCTGGCGCTGGCGCTCCTGACCCATCGCCGACCCGGCAATCGCCGACCCGCTGTGGCCGGAAGTGCTGATGAAGAACCGCATGAGCCGACGGTGCCGGTGCTGATCGACTCGGCGCCGGCGGTCGGGCTGGTGGGGAAGTGGCGGCGGGTCGGGCGTCGCGTGGTCCTCGACGTGGGCGTAGGCTGGCTGCGGGTCGTGCTGGCCGTGGCGGTGGAGTTCTGTTTCGTGGTGTGGGCCGTGGCTCGCCTGGTGGCTGCCGGACTACCGACACCGACGGCCGCGCTGCTCGGTAGTGCGTTCCCGATCGGCATGGCGGTGGGACGGGCGATCGGGCCGATCCGTTGGCGCGGCTGGTCGCCGGTGTACCCGTCCGGTGCGCTGGCCGCGTGCGGCACGCTGCTGGTGAGCCTGTTCGACGTGCCCGCCGTAGTAGCCCTCGGACTGGTTGTAGCAGGCCTCGGTGTCGCCCCGCTGTACCCGGTCACGCTGGCGACCCTCGTCGCGACCCCGGGACTCAGCTCAGCCCGTCTGTCTGCGATCGGCGCGCTGGCATCCGGTACGGCGATCCTCATCGCGCCGGCGCTGCTCGCCGTACTCGCACGGGTCGTCGACCTGCGGACGGCGTACCTGGTGACCCTGCCGATCATCGGCGTACTTTTGCTGCTGAGCCGTCGATCTGACCGATCTGCGTTCGTGTAGGGGGTGAACACGCCCCAAGAGCACGGATGAGGTGACCTGATGTCCGAACTGAAGCTGCTGCTGGACGACCTGGCCTTCCCCGAGTCGGCGCGCTGGCACGACGGCCGGTTGTGGTTCTGCCACTGGGTGGAACAGGAGGTCGTCGCGGTCGACGCGGACGGCAAGACCGAGCGTTTCGACGTACCGGTCGAGCGGCTGATGGGCTGGTGCATCGACTGGCTCCCGGACGGCCGGCTGCTCACCACCGGCGACAAAGTGCGCCGCTACGAGCCCGACGGCTCGGTCACCGTACTGGCCGAGCAGAGCGCGAACGAACTCGTGGTCGATGCGCAGGGCAACATCTACCTGAACGGCGCCGACTTCGACTTCGCCGGCGGCGCGGAGCCGGTGCCGGGCTGGATCAAGCTGCTCACACCGGACGGGCAACTGCGGCAGGTTGCCGACGACATCCAGTTCCCGAACGGCATGCTGCTGACGCCGGACGGGCGCGCCCTGGCGATCGCGGAGTCGTTCGCGGGCCGGTTGACAGCGTTCGACGTCGAGGTCGACGGCGGATTGTCGAACCGCCGCGTGTACGCCGACGGCCTTGGCCCCGACGGCATCTGCCTCGACGCCGAGGGCGCGATCTGGGTCCAAACCGCCGACAACGCCGTCGTCCGCGTCGCCCCCGACGGTGCCATCCTCGATCGCGTCGACGTTCCCGAGTACCAAGCCCCCTTCGCCCTCGGCCTGGTCGACTTCAACGGTCCCACCCTCTGCATCCTTACCGCCGGATGGCACCCCACCGACCCCATCACCACCAACCTCACCCGCCTCACCACAGGCCCGCACACCGGCAAGATCTTCACCACGTCCGTCCAAACCCCGCCCGCTCGCTAACCAACCTGACCCCCACCACCTCGCCTACCGCGGCTGCCGGACCTGCCGGACCTGCCGGACCTGCCGGACCTGCCGGACCTGGCGGGCCGCGGTCGCCGAGCTGAGCTGTGCTCGGAGCATTGCGCGGAGCCTTGTGTGGCGCTGTGTGCGGAGCTGTGTGCGGAGCACTGTGGTCGGCGAGCCGTGGTCGGCGCGCTCTGGTCGGCGCACCGTGGTCGGCGCACCGTGGTTGGCGCGCTGTGGTTGGCGCACCGTGGTCGGCGAGGTGTGAACAGGTACTGGTGCGTGTGCACCGGTTATTGCCTGTTCAAGCCCACGGGTTCCTGTCCGCGGCCCCGGGTTGTGGCCCGTCGGCATGCGGCTGAAGCCGGGCGTGGCGTGCGGGTGTGGCGTGCGGGCGTGGGCTGCGGGTGTGGAGTGCGGCGTGGGCTGCGGGTGTGGCGTGCGGGTGTGGCGCGCGGCTGTGGGGTGCGGGTGCGGGTGCGGAGTGTGAGGGGTGGGTGGTGGATGGTGGCGGATCTCCAGGCCATCACGATGGGCCGGCGGCGCGGCCCGTACGCGGGGATCGCGTACCGCCGCCGCACTGGTGATGGCCTGGAGATCCGCAGAGCCTTTGGTGGCTGGGGATCGCGGCCCGGACCGCCTCAGGGTTTCGCGTACTTGCTGACCATGCGGACGAGGGTGTCGGGCGGGACGACCTTGACGTGGGGTGCGAGGCCGTCGACGACGGTGAGTACGTCGTCGACGGATTTGCTCCAGGCGTGCCAGACGACGACCGAGTAGCCGGCGGTGGAGTGCGGGTTGCGGGTTGCGGCGTTGAGTTCGGCAGTGACCGAGGCCTCGTCGGCGCCGTCGAGGCCGTCCCAGAGCATGGTGCGGGCGGAGATCACCGGTTTGCCTTCGGACCAGACGACTTGGCCTTTGAGGCCGTCGTACCGGGAGTACTCGAGGTAGATGAGACCGTCGATCTCGGGGCGCTTGAGGTACGACGACCAGAGCCGGGTGTTCTCGAACGCGTCGAAATCGATGATCTGGGCAACAGACAGGTCGGAGCGTCCCATCGCGCGTGCCAGGGAGGCGGTGTGCTTCTCGAGGGCGGCGGCGGGGTAGCGGCTCGGGTACATGTAGCCGCCGCCGGACGGGCCGGCCACCCAGCGGTCGGTGGCGGAGTGGTCGTAGAACCAGCGCATCACCGACGGTGCCAGGTCGATCAGCGACGGCGAGATGCCCCAGCCGAGGTCGACCTCGCCGCGGCGCGGGCTGCCGAACCAGCGCTGGTCGGTCGGGAAGTCGCCGAGCGCCCACTGGATGTTGTCCCCGTCGGTGATCAGGAAACTCACGTAGTGCGCATCCGGATCCGGCTGCGGTACGAGGGCCCTCCCCCCACCCCCTCCGCTCAGAACCCCGGTTGTTGGGGTGGCGGTGGACGACCTGGTCGCTGCGGCCGCAACGGCCGCGCCCTGGACGGTGTGCCGCAGGTCGGTCGCGCCCGAGCCGCTGCCGGAGCCACCGCCGGATCCACCCAGTGTCGGGTCGAACAGGCGGCCGCCTTGGGTCAGGCGGTCCTCGTGGATGCCTGACAGGATCGACAGGTTGCGGGCGTGGTCGGCGGGTAGGGCTTTGACACCTGCGAGGGAGTTCACGCCGATGAAGGCGTCCTCGCCCGAGGATGCGTCACCCCAGCCGATGACCGTTGCGTCGTCGTCCAGTGCCGCGACCACTTCGGCGCGGAACTCCGAGTTGCCGTCGAAGAAGGCGAGCGTCCCCGCCATCGTGACGTAGTCCCGGAGCCGCTCCGGGATGTCGGCGCGCTGCTCGACCGCGACATCGTGCCGCAGCCGGGACCAGTACGTGTCGAACACCCAGCGGTCGTCCTTGTCCCGCACGTCCAGGACTTTGCGCAATCCGTGCCGGATCGCCAGTGCCTCCAAGCTTTCCTCGATCGCCACGGCACCCGTCACGCCGGCGAGCGTGGTCGCGACGTTGACCGACGGGGTGCCCTCTCGGAAGAGAAGATATCCGCGAACGCCGGACCGCTGGACGGTTTTCCACAGGTCCCCGGGCCGGGTACGGACGCCGTACCGCGCCACCAGGTCGTCGAGCCAGAACTGGTAGCCGAGCCCGGGCAGATTCAGGTACAGCGAATCGCCGCGGCGCCGCGCCATCAGGCCTTGCAGCGTGGTGGCGAGCGTCCGCTCGGGCAGACTCAGCGTGCTTTCGGTGAACACGTTCAGCACCTGCGGCCGCGCACCCTTCGGATACGCCGACGGGGCAGGGGCCGCAAAAGCGAGCGAAGACGAGGAGAGCGAAGGAGCCACAGTGGCCGCGAGGCCGAGGCCGGCGGTGAGGCCGAGGGCGCGGCGGCGGGAGAAGGTGCGGCCGGACACGAGCGGGCGATCGGACATGGGGGTGCCTCCAGGGAGCGGCTGGTGGACTGTCCTACGTTGTCAGCTGATCGGTGACGATGTCACAGCCGTCGCCGCCCCACAAGATCTCAGCCCGAAATCGGCAAGGAATAACGGCGGAGCAGGTCCACGAGCGCCGGTACGCCGTCCGCCAGGTCGTAGCGCTCCGCCTGCAGACCGACGCTCGAGGCACCGGCCACGTTGGCTACGTTGTCGTCGATGAACAGCACCGACGACGCCGGCGCTTCGAGCGTGCCGAGGATCGCGCGGAAGTACGCCGGATCCGGCTTCGCGAGCCCGAGGTCGCACGAGTAGAAGGTCCGGTCGAACCAGGCGCCGTACCCGCGCTCGTCCTGCATGATCGCCCGCCGGTACGCGTGCTGGTTGGTTGCCAGGTGGCACGAAATCCCGGCGGTGCGCAGCGACTGGATCAACGCGACCACCGCGGGCTCGGCGTCGAACCAGCTCCACGGCTCGAGCGCCTCCTCGACAGTCACCGGTGCATCCCACCGCCGGACGACGTCCGCGACCGCGTCCCGAAAATCGCCCTTCCCGACCAGCGCAGGCCGCTCGGCGGCCATCAGGTCCGCGACGAACCTCTCGCCGTCACCGGGGACCAGAGAGGTCAGGCGGGTCCACCAGTCGCGGCTGGGGCGCTGGAGAACACCGTCGGCGTCGAACAGGACGGTGGTCACGGCGCTCATGCGTCCCATTGTGTCATCGGAGCCTTGACCGGTTCAGTCGGTATGCGCTTACCTTGATGGCTACGTAAACATATCTGGACACCTTCCGGCGAAATCCAACAGAAAGCGCCAGGTGAGGCTATGACCCTGAGCAGGAGGCACTTCCTCGCGGCCGGGCTGTCGGCCGCGGCCGCGACACTCACCGGCTGCGGCTCCCGCAGCTCACTGGGCGGTTCCGACGAGCTCAGTATGTGGACCTGGGTCGGGTCCGTGAACGACGACCTGATCGCGAAGGCGGAGCAGGCGATTCCCGGGTACGACGGGATGAAGCTGGCGATGACGCGGATCGGCTCGAACTACAAGACCAAGGTGCTGACCGCGCTGGCGGGCAAGTCCCTCGTTCCGGACATCGTCGCGATCAACGACGACGTCGCCACCTACTTCCCGAACGCCGACCAGTTCCACGATCTGTTCGAACTCGGCGCGAAGGACCTCGAGAAGGACTTCCTGGCCTGGAAGTGGAAGCTCGGGATCACGCCGGACAACAAGATGATGGCCTACCCGATGGACACCGGGCCGACCGCGCTGTTCTACCGCAGCGACATCTTCACCAAGGCCGGGATCGACATCGACCCGGCCGCGGTCGCGGAGGTCGCGCCCGACTGGGACACCTACATCGCGCTCGGCAAGAAGCTCAAGCAGGCGGTGCCGGGGTCCGCGATCACTGACAACATCCAGGGCATCTACGACTACCGGATGGCTCAGCAGTCGAAGCGCTACATGTCGCCGGACGGGCAGTACCTGGGCGACCAGGACCACGTCCGGGAGGCGTTCGATCTCGCGGTCAGGGTGGTCAGAGAAGGGCTCTCGGCCAACGCGCAGAACTCGACCGACAAGAACGCGGTGGTGACCAACGGCAAGCTGGTCGCGTTCAACGCCGCGGTCTGGTGGGCCCAGCTCGGCCCGAAGAACGCGGCGCCGAAGACGAAGGGACTGTGGCGGGTGACGGCGGCTCCTGGTGGCGCCGGCAACCGCGGCGGGTCCTTCCTCGCGATCACGAAGTACTGCAAGAACCCCGAGGCCGCGTTCGCGTTCATCAGCTGGCTCGAGTCGGCGAAAAACCAGGCCCAGGCGTTCCTCGACCCGGTGCTGTTCCCGTCCACGCCCGCGACGTACACGGACCCGACGCTGACCGCGCCCGACCCGTTCTTCGGCGGCCAGCGGATCGTCGACGTGTTCGCGGAGTCTGCGAAGAAATACCCCGGCGCGTACTTCTCGCCGTACGACTCCATCATCGGTACGCCGATCGGCAAGGAACTGGTCAACGTCGAAGCCTCCGGCAAGGATCCCGATGCCGCCTGGGCCGACGCCCAGCGCCAGATCGAACGCGAACTCACCCGGGCGGGGGCGATCTGACATGGCTGTGACCAGCAAATCGATCCCGGCGCGGGTGACCGTCGCCGAGGAGTCGGCGAGCAAGCCGCCGAACAAGTTCCGCCAGGCGTTCCCGCAGTACGTCGCGGTCTCGCCGTTCTTCATCCTGTTCGCGATCTTCGGCGCGTTCCCGGTGCTGTTCTCGATCTGGATCTCGTTCCACTCCTGGAACGGCATCGGCGAGATGAAATGGGTCGGCCTCGAGCAGTACAGCTACCTGCTCAGCGACGCCACGTTCTGGAAGACCATCGGCAACACGCTGATCATCTGGGTGCTGTCGACTGTACCGATGCTGCTGCTGGCGCTGGTGATCGCCAACGCGCTGCACAACGCGACCCGGATGCGCACGTTCTACCGGATCGCGTACTTCATCCCGAACGTCACCTCGGTGGTCGCGATCACGCTCGTGTTCGGCTCGATCTTCAGCAACAACTTCGGGCTGCTGAACGCGTTCCTGCAGTCGATCGGGCTGAACCAGGTCGAATGGCTCACCCAGCCGTGGGGCATCAAGATCGCGATCGCGACGATCATCACCTGGCGGTGGGTCGGCTACAACGCGATCATCTACCTGGCCGGCCTGCAGGCGATCTCGGCCGACGTGTACGAGGCCGCCAAGGTCGACGGCGCCAGCTCCCGGCAGACGTTCTGGCGGATCACCGTCCCGATGATGCGCCCGGTGATCCTGTTCACCGCGGTCACCTCGACGATCGGCGGCCTGCAGATCTTCACCGAGTCGCGGGTGCTGTTCGGCGACACCAACAACATCGGCGGACCGGGCGACGCGGGTCTCACGATCGTGTCGTACCTGTACCAGAGTGCGTTCATCAACAACCAGTTCGGGTACGGCGCCGCGATCGGCTGGGCGCTGTTCGTGCTGATCGTGCTGTTCAGCATCATCAACTGGCGGCTGATCGGCGGCAACGACGACGAACGCCTGACCCGACGCGCCGCACGACGGGTGCAACGCCGGATCGCAGCCGAGAATGCCAAGAGGGAGGCCGCAGATGTCCATGCAGACGTCAACTGAGCGCATTCGCACCGTCGTCGGGCACGTCGTGCTGATGTTCGGCGTGCTGGTCTCGCTGTTCCCCTTCTACTGGATGGTGGTGATGGCCTCCAACACCACGCCCGACATCTTCAGCTACCCGCCGAAACTCGTGATCGGCTCGCACCTGTTCGAGAACATGGGCAAGGTGCTCGACAACGTCGACTTCTTCGGCTCGATGCTGCTCACGCTGATCGCGTCGCTCGGCGTCACCGTCCTGGTGCTGTTCTTCGACTCGCTGGCCGCGTTCGCGTTCGCGAAGTACGAGTTCCCGGGCCGGAACGTCCTGTTCGCGATCCTGCTCGCCACCTTCATGATCCCGACCCAGCTGTCGCTGGTCCCGCAGTTCGTGACGCTGGCCGAGTTCGGCTGGATCGGGTCGCTGAAGGCGCTCATCATCCCCGGCGCCGCGAACGCGTTCGGGATCTTCTGGATGCGTCAGTACGCCAAGGGCGCCATCCCCGACGAGCTCATCTCGGCCGCCAAGGTTGACGGCGCCGGCTTCTTCCGGCAGTACCTCACCGTCGGTCTGCCGGTGCTCCGGCCCGGCCTGGCCTTTCTCGGTATCTTCACCTTCATCAACGTCTGGAACGACTACCTCTGGCCGCTGATCGTGATGACCGACCCGAACCGCCTCACCCTCCAGGTCGCCCTCGACCAGCTGAACGGCATCTACGGCACCGACTACTCGATGGTGATGGCCGGTGCGTTGATGAGCGTCATCCCCCTGATCGGTGTCTTCCTGATCGGCGCGCGGTCGTTCATCGCCGATCTCGCGGCAGGCGCCATGAAGTTCTGACCCGCAACCACAACCACCACGGGATTCCCTTTGACTGACACCAAGCTCCGCTGGGGCATCATCGGCACCGGCAACATCGCGTCCCGGTTCGCGTCCCAGGTGCCGACGTCGCCGACCAACGAGGTCGTCGCCGTCGGCAGCCGGTCCCTGGACTCGGCGAACGCCTTCGCCGACAAGTGGGACATCGCCAACCGGCACGGCTCGTACGACGACCTGCTCGCCGACGGCACGGTCGAGGCCGTGTACATCGCGACGCCGCACCCGATGCACGTCGAGTGGGCGATCAAGGCCGCCGAGGCCGGCAAGCACGTGCTCTGCGAGAAGCCGCTCGCGATCAACCGCGCGTGGGCCGAGGCGATGATCGAGGCCGCCGTCCGCAACGACGTCTTCCTGATGGAGGCGTACATGTACCGGTGCCTGCCCCAGACCAAGCTGATCACCCAGCTCGTCCGCGACGGCCGGATCGGCACCGTGCACCAGATCCAGGCGACGTTCGCGTTCGCCGCCGGGTACCGCCCGGAGAGCCGGATCTTCGCCGACGAACTGGCCGGCGGCGGCATCCTCGACGTCGGCGGCTACCCGGTGTCGTTCTCGCGGCTGATCGCGGGCGTCGCCACCGGCAAGCCGTACGCCGACCCGGCCGCGGTCAACGCGGTGGGACACGTCGGTGACACCGGGGCCGACGAGTGGACCGTCGCGACGCTGTTCTTCGACGGCGGCGTCACCGCGCAGGTCAGCACCGGAGTGCGGCTCGCCGACCAGAACCAGGTGCGGATCTTCGGCAGCGAGGGTTACCTCGTCGTCGAGGACCCGTGGTTCGGCGGCGACGGCAAGCCGACGCACGTCACCCTGCACCGCGTGGGGGAGGAGCCCCAGGACATCTCCGCGGAGCCGGCCCTGATCTACACCGCGGAGGCCGAGGCGGTGCAGGCGGCGATCGCCTCCGGCGCGAAGGAGGCGCCGGAGATGACGTGGGCGGACACGCTCGGTAACCTCACCGTCCAGGACCAGTGGCGGGCCGCGATCGGGCAGCAGTACGCGAGCGAGCGTGACGACGCGATCGTCCCGACCGCGACCGGCCGCCCGCTGCGCCGCCGCGACGACGCCCCGATGATCTACGGCAAGGTGCCGGGCGTCGACAAGCAGGTGTCGCGGCTCGTCATGGGCGTCGACAACCAGCAGACCTTGCCGCACGCCGCGGTCATCTTCGACGACTTCGTCGAGCGCGGCGGTACGACGTTCGACACGGCGTACATCTACGGCGGCGGCAGGGGTGAGAAGCTGCTCGGCCAGTGGATGAAGTCGCGCGGCAACCGCAACGAGCTCGTCGTGATCGGCAAGGGCGCACACACGCCGCACTGCGACCCCGAGTCGATCACCCGGCAGCTGCACGAGAGCCTCGAACGGCTGCAGACCGACCACGTCGACCTGTACTTCATGCACCGCGACAACGAAGACATCCCGGTCGGCGAATTCGTCGACGTCCTCGACGAGCACTTCAAGGCCGGCCGGATCAAGGCGTACGGCGGGTCCAACTGGTCCACCGAACGCTTCGACGCGGCCAACGCGTACGCCGAGGCCAACGGCAAGCAGCCGTTCACGCTGCTGAGCAACCACCTCAGCCTCGCCCGCGCGTACGACGTACCCTGGGCCGGGTGCCGGCACGTGAGCGACGACGAATCGCAGAAGTGGCTGCGGGAGCGACAGGTCGCGCTCTTCCCGTGGTCCAGCCAGGCACGCGGGTTCTTCACCGGGCGGGCCAAGCCCGAGGACACCTCGGACGCCGAGCTCGTACGCTGCTTCTACTCCGACGAGAACTTCCGCCGGCTCGACCGGGCCCGGGAGCTCGCGGCGGCCAAGGGCGTCGAACCGACCGCGATCGCGCTGGCCTGGTTGCTGCACCAGCCGTACCCGGTGTTCCCGCTGATCGGGCCGCGGCACGTCAGCGAAACCCGCACCTCCACCCCCGGCCTGTCGGTCACCCTGACCGAGGACGAAGTGGCCTATCTCACTGCGTAGCAAGGGCTGGGCAGCCGAATTGGTGGTGTGCTGACACCCATGTAACATGGTCTGTCGGTGTCACGACCCTGAACACGGAGAATCATGTCTAAGAAGTGCGATGTCTGCGGCAAGCAGCCGACGTTCGGCAACAACGTTGCCCGCCTGGGTAAGGGCGCGATGATCCGCCGGGTCAAGGCTCGTACGCCTCGGCGGTTCAACCCCAACATTCAGCCGGTGAAGGCGCTCATCAAGGGCACCCCGACCCGGATGAAGGTGTGCACGTCCTGCATCAAGGCCGGCAAGGTCCAGCGCGTCGTCGGCTGATCTCAGCTTTCACTCCGTGTAGGGCCTTTCGAACAGGCGCCCGGGCACCAGCCCGGGCGCCTGTTCGCGTCCCCACCCGCCGCCACCACACACCACCGCGCTCCGTACGCCGCCTTTCACGCCGCCCCTTCCGTACGCCGCCGCTTCCGTACGCCGCCGCTTCCGTACGCCGCCGCTTCCGTACGCCGCCACTACCGCACGCCGTCGCTTTCCGTACGCCGTCGCTTTCCGTACGCCGTCGCTTTCCGTACGCCGCCGCGCTCCGTACGCCGCCGCGCTCCGCACGCCGGGCCCTCCGGCCGACGCTGCGCTCAACGCCGTGCGCTCCGGATCCTCCCGCACGCCGCCGCGCTCGGTGGGCCGGCGTGCTCCCATACGCCGCTGGGGCTTTGTGGGCCGTCTCCTAGGCCTGGGGTTATCCGGCTCTTGTGACCGATCCGTGGGGTGGCCCGGGTGACCGAGTCGCCGCCCGCGCTGTGCCGCGCTGGAGCGCGCGGAGCGCGCTGGACGCCGCGCGCGTTCCCACACGCCACGCCGCCACGCCGCCACGCCGCCACGCCGCCACGCCGCCACGCCGCCACGCCGCCACGCCGCCACGCCGCCACGCCGCCACGCCGCCACGCCGCCACG
>NZ_JBEZFT010000083.1:32176-32448 GCF_040649595.1 Kribbella sp. NPDC048915
ACGCCACACCGTCCCCCTCGCCGCCACGCCGCCACGCCACGCCATCCCCCTCGCCGCGCGACCATCCCCCTCGCCGCGCGCGAAAGCTCTCCTAGGAGAGTTTTCCGCACGACACTGGAGGATTCTGCCCGCCATACGCGGGAAAACCCTCCACAGATGCGGCTCCAACAACCCCACACCCCGATCACCCGCACGCCACACCATCGCCCCGGCCATCCCTCACCCCGTCGACCCGCGACCATCTCCCCTCGTGCAGAAGCCAACCCACGCAT
>NZ_JBEZFT010000084.1:0-32084 GCF_040649595.1 Kribbella sp. NPDC048915
GGTGTTGTGGGTTCCGCACCCTTCACACGGGTCAGGAACCCACAACACGATGGGTAAACCCACCGCGCGGGAACGCGCGCGGTCGTACAGCGCGGTCGTACAGCGCGGGCGACGACTCGGCCGCCCAGACCCACCCACGGATCGATCAAGAGCCGCGTTTCCCCGGCGTCGGAGTCAGATGGCCGGCCCCCGCGCCCACTCAGCGGCCGACCGAGTCGTGTGCACGCAGTTCGCTTCGGTCAGGTGGTTTGGGAGAGGGCTACGGAGAGGCCGATGGTCAGAGCCATGACGACGAGTTCTACCGTGACCACTCGCCAGAAGGTGTGGTTCGTGGTGCGGAGGTCGGGGGTGGAGCGCGCTCGGTGCAGGGCCGCGAGGGCGAGCAGGAGGGCGAAAGCGACGACCTTCGTGAGCAGGAGGGCGCCGTACGCGTCGTCGAGGAGCGCTTCGGGGATCGATGCCCAGCCGCCTGCCTGCGCGGCGAGGCGGCCGGCGCCGGAGAGCAGGCCGCTGAGGACGAGGGCGATCGACGAGATGACCGCGACCTGGCCATACCGCTCCAGCACGATCGGCAGCCCGGCGCGGCTTGCCCGGCCGTAGCGGACCAGGCCCGCGAGGCCGCCGATCCAGGTGGTCGCGGCGATCACGTGGATGACGAGGGCCGCGCCGGCGAGGACGACGTACGACTCGTTCCTCGGGTACGCCGTGACCGCGGTCGGGACGAGCGCCGCGATCGCGACCAGGACGCCGAGCCCCGCGGCCGAGGAGGTTTGCACCCGGCGAATGCCGATCGCCAGCGCGAGGACGAGGATGCCGGTGATCAGCAGGGCCTTCACCTCGGGTACGCCGAGGGCGTCGTCGAGACGGAGGTAGAGCAGCCGGACGCGGGTGTTCAGCATCAGCGACGCCGTCACCACGGCGCCCGCGAAGGCGCACACAGCCCAGATGTACGCCGAGTTGCTCGCGTCGCGGACCGCACGCCGACCCTGTACACCGAGCGGTCCGCCCTCGAGCCGCAGCACCACCGCCGCGAGCAGCGCGCCGGCACAGCCGACCGTGGCCAGCATCGAAACCATCCGCAGCAACGGCAGCAGCCAGGCGACGAACGCACCCGGACCACCGATTCCACCGATGTCCTGCGGCGCGCTGTCGGCCGCGAACAACGCGACCACCAGCCCTACCGAGGCCACCACGACAGCACCCGCCCCACCCGCAACCAGACGTCCGGGCATGCGGTGCCGGGCGGCGCGGGTCGCGGTCACCGCGGGGACCGGTCAGGGGCACCAATCAGCACGCGGCTCACTATAGGGTCAGCCGTAGCTGGGCTGCCCAGTCCGACACCATCTCGTGACCCGGTCTTCCCGGGTCACACCGAACCTCGGCCGAACGGTGACCGCAACGAGACGGAGTCAGTGCTCCGCGTGTCTGTCGCGGTCGCCCGCCGCCTCACTCGTCGCCGCAGTCGTCGCCTGATCCGTCGTCGATTTCGAGCCAGAGGTCTTCGGCTCCGCAGCGTCGTCCGGGGACGGCGAGCCGTCCGGATTCGCTGGGTCGTCGGACCGTGCTGGGACGTCCACACCAACGTGGTCCACGTCGATGCGCTTCAACTGTTTGGCCATGTTCCGCCACAGCAGCACTGTGGCGGCACCGAGTGCGAGCACGATGAACAGCGCGCCCCACCCCGGCTTCACGACGTTGGGGTCGATCTCGGCCGTCTGAAGGGAGATCATCGCTGTCACGCCACCATTCTCTCATTGTCCGCGCCGCCCGTCAGCGCAGCCCCGCGAACAGATCGTCCTCGGGCAGCTCCGACTCGACCAGGCTCCGCGCGAGCTCGTAGTCCTCGGTCGGCCAGGCCGCCTGGTGCACCTCCAGCGGGACGGCGAACCAGGGTCCGTCCGGGTCGATCTGGGTCGCGTGCGCGAGCAGCGCCCGATCCCGGACCTCGAAGTACTGCGCGCACTCGACGCGGGTGGTGATGCGGCGCTCGTTCTCCGGGTCCGGCTTCCAGTCCTTCAGACGCTCGGCGTACGGCGATTCGAGGCCGCGCTCGACCATCGCGTCGTGGAGCGCCTTCATCCGCTCGTAGTGGAACGTGTGGTGGTAGTACAGCTTCAGCGGCTGCCACGGCTCGCCCAGCTCCGGGTAGGCGTCCTTGTCACCGGCGGCCTCGAACGCCGCGACGCTGATCTGGTGGCACATCACGTGGTCCGGATGCGGGTAGCCGCCGTTCTCGTCGTACGTCGTGACCACCTGCGGGCGGAATTCGCGGATCAGTTTCACCAGCGGGGCGGCGGCGTCCTCGACCTTCTGCGCCGCGAAGCAACCCTCCGGCAGCGGCGGCAGCGGGTCGCCCTCCGGGAAACCGGAGTCCACCCAGCCGAGCCACTCCTGGCGGATCCCGAGGATCTCGCGGGCCGCGTCCATCTCCTTGCGGCGGATCTCGGTGATGTTCGCCAGCACCTCGGGGCGGTCCATCTTCGGATTCAGGATCGATCCGCGTTCCCCTCCGGTACACGTGGCGACCATCACCTCCACGCCCTCGGCGACGTACCGGGCGGTCGACGCGGCTCCTTTGCTCGACTCGTCGTCCGGGTGGGCGTGCACATGCAACAACCGAAGATCTCCACTCACAAGACACAATGGTCCTCCAACACCCGCGAAAACCCACGACCGACCCCCTGGACACCCCGTGACCGAGCACTCTGCCGCCAGTCCGACCTCCGACCTGAACGCCCGCTACGGCAGGCCCGGACGGTCGCGGCGGCCGTTGCTGATCGCCGGCGTCGGCGTCGTCGTCCTGGCCGGTCTGGCCTGGCTGATCTGGGCCGCGTGGGTGCAGTCGAATCCGCCGGTCACCTCGCAACTGCAGGGCTTCGAGATCGTCTCCCCCACCAGCGCGAAGGCCACGGTGAAGGTCGACCGCAGCAAGTCCGTCGAGGCGAGCTGCCGGCTGCAGGCCAAGGCGGCGGACTTCTCGATCGTCGGCGAGGTCACGGTCACCGTCCCCGCGGACGCACCCCGTCAGCACGTCCTCCCGGTCACGCTGACAACGCAACGCTCCGCCACCTCGGTCGTTCTCGTCGGCTGCACCACCGCCGACCAGCACCGCGCGCGCTGACCCGAGTACGGCCCGTCGATCAGGCCCGGTGGCATCCGATTACCGGAATCCCTGGCCGGATCGGCGAATCAGGCGGCGAGCAAGCGTTTACCAGGGGATTCCGGTCCAGGTCAGAGCCTGCGTGATCGCCGGTCTCTTGCTACGCTCGAAGCAATGGTCGCCGTCGACGACGGCGGCCAGCAGTATTTTCCTGCCCATCCCAACCGACACAAGGAGCAGCCCGTGACGCAGAGGATCGACGAAGACAGCGTTGTCTGGCTGACGCAGGACGGTTACGACAAGCTGGTGTCCGAGCTCGAGCACCTCAAGGGCCCGGCCCGTGCCGAGATCACCCGGCGCATCAGCGAAGCCAGGGACGAGGGCGACCTCAAGGAGAACGGCGGCTACCACGCCGCGAAGGACGAGCAAGGCAAGATCGAGGCCCGGATCCGGCAGCTGGAGGACATGCTGCGCCGTGCCCGGGTCGGTGAGACGCCGAAGGACGACGGCGTGGTCGAGCCCGGGATGAAGGTGTCGATCAAGTTCGCCGGCGACGACGACGTCGAGACGTTCCTGCTCGGCTCGCGTGAGTTGCTCGCCCTGGACTCGTCGGTCGACATCGACGTGTACTCGCCGCAGTCTCCGCTGGGCGCCGCGATCCTCGGCAAGAAGAAGGGCCAGAAGGCCTCCTACGAGGCCCCGAACGGCAAGGACGTGACCGTCGAGATCGTCGCCGCGGAGCCGTTCACCGGCTGACCCCACCAAGCTTCCGAAGCGCCCCGGTGGGAACCCCCACCGGGGCGCTTCGTACTTGGCGGGCCGACGGCGTCAGCGGCCGGTCGCGCTGCGGTACTTACGGACCGCGAGCGGCGCGAACACCGCGATGATCACCGCGCACCAGATCAGCGACAGCCAGACCGGGTGGCGGGCCGGGAAGCCGTCCGGGCTGGCGAACGGTGACGGGTTGCCGAACAGGTGCCGGCAGGCGGCCACGATCGACGAGATCGGGTTCCACTCGGCGACCGGTTGCAGGCCGCTCGGCAGGTTCGGCGTCGGGACGAAGGCGTTCGACAGGAACGTCAGCGGGAACAGCCAGATCAGCCCGGCCGACGCCGCCACCTCAGGGCCGCCGACCGACAGGCCGATCAGCGCCCCGACCCACAGCATCGCGAACGCGAACAGCAACAGGATGCCGAAGGCGGCGAGCGCCTGGCCGAACCCGTTGTGCCAGCGCCAGCCGACGACGAACCCGCACAGCACCATCACCAGCATCACGAACGCGTTGAACACCAGGTCGCCGACCACCCGGCCGGAGATCACCCCGGATCTCGCCATCGGCAGCGACCGGAAGCGGTCGATGAGCCCCTTCGACATGTCGTCGGCGAGACCGACGCTCGCCGACGCGACCGCGAAGGCCATCGTCTGGGCGAAGATCCCGGCCATCAGGAACTCCCGGTACGCCCGCGCGCCCGGGAAGCCCGGAATCGGGATCGCGTTGCCGAACACGTAGGCGAACAGCAGCACGAACATGATCGGCTGGATGGTCGCGTAGATCAGCATGTCCGGTGTCCGCGGGATCCGCTTCAGGTTCCGCCAGGCGAGGATCCCGGCGTCCGACAACGCCCGGGCGATCGGGTTCACCCGGGTGGGCACCTGCACACTCACAGCGACTCCTTCTCTTCGGCCTCGTGCCCGGTCAGGGTGAGGAACACGTCGTCCAGCGTCGGGCGGCGCAGCCCGATGTCGGCGATCCGGATCCCGGCGGTGTCCAGCGTCCGGATCACCTCGACCAGCGAACTCGACCCACCGGGCGCGGGGACGGTGATCCGGCGGGTGTGCTCCTCGAGCGTCGCCGCGTCCGGCTCCACCACCCCGAGCGCCTGGGTGAGCAGGTCGTGCGCCCGGGTGACGTCGGCCGGATCGTGCACCACGACCTCGATCCGCTCGCCGCCGACCTTGGCCTTGAGCTCGTCTGCCGTACCGCGGGCGATCACCGAGCCGTGGTCGACGACCGCGATGCTGTCGGCCAGCTCGTCGGCCTCTTCCAGGTACTGTGTGGTGAGCAGGATCGTGACGCCCTCGCGCACCCGGTCGCGGATGATCTGCCACAGATCGAGCCGCGAGCGCGGGTCCAGCCCGGTCGTCGGCTCGTCCAGGAAGAGCACCTGCGGGTGGGCGATCAGCGACCCGGCGAGGTCGAGGCGGCGCCGCATGCCCCCCGAATACGTCTTCAGGGTCCGGTCCGCCGCCTCGGTCAGGTCGAACGTCTCGAGCAGCTCATCGGCCCGCTCCTTCGCCTGCCGGCTGGACAGCCGGTACAGCCGGCCGAACATCCACAGATTCTCCCGGCCGGTGAGCAGTTCGTCGACGGCGGCGTACTGCCCCGACAGCCCGACCAGCGACCGGACCGTGTCCGCCTCGGCCACCACGTCGTGGCCGAGCACCCGGGCGCTGCCGGCGTCCGGCTTCATCAGCGTGGTCAGCACCCGAACCGTGGTGGTCTTGCCTGCACCGTTCGGCCCGAGCAGGCCGAGCACCGTCCCTTCCGGCACGTCGAGGTCGATGCCGTCGAGCGCCTTGACCGTCGTCTTGCGGCCTTTGAATGTCTTCACGAGGCCCGTTGCCTCGATTGCACCCATTCGCGCATCCCCCTTCTGGATGTGACGCAGGCCACCATGGTGCCCGACACCGCCGACAGTTTCACTCGAAAATTAAATTGAGTCTCTCCGACTCAACTTTGTTGATACTTGAGTCGACAGGACTCAAGGTGCCGTCTACGGTCGCGGAATGGGCATCCTCAGCCATCCGGATTTCCGCCGTCTGTGGGCCGCCGACCTGCTCAGCCAGCTCGGCTCCCGCCTGACCATGGGCGCGATCCCCCTGCTCGCGGTCCTGACCCTGAACGCGTCGACCTTCCAGGTCTCGCTGCTGCGCACCTGCGAGACGGCGGCCTGGCTCGCGCTCGGTCTGTTCGCCGGTGCCTGGGCCGACCGCATCCGCTGCCGCCCGGTCCTCGTGTACACCGACCTGTTCCGCGCGCTGCTGCTCGCGTCGATCCCGATCGCGTGGTGGTTCGACGTACTCACGCTGGCTCAGGTGTACGCCGTGCTGATCCCCGTCGGCGTCCTCACCGTGCTGTACGACGTCGCGCACAACTCGTACTTGCCGCGCCTGCTCGACCGGGACCGCCTGCTACCGGGCAACGCCAAGCTCGCAGCGAACCACTCGATCGCAGCGGTGGTCGGTGCCGGCGCAGGCGGCGTCCTTGTCCAATGGATCGGTGCCGCGGTGACAATCGGAATCGACGCACTCAGCTTCCTGTGGTCGGCGTTCTGGCTGCGCTCGATCCGCGCGCCGGAACCCGCACCGCCCAAGCCCGAGCGGCCGAACCTGCGCCGCGAGATCGGCGAAGGCATGCGGTACGTCTTCACGCATCCGGTCCTGCGGCCGGTCGCGCTCACCACAACGACGACCATGCTCTTCCAGGCCGCCTCGAACGCGATCATCATCGTCTACCTGGTCCGCGGCGTACATCTGCAACCGGCGACCATCGGTCTGCTCAGCATGATCGGCCTGCTCGGCGCGATCGTCGCCTCCGGCGTCACCGAGAAGCTCAGCCAGCGGTACGGCGATCCGCGCACGCTGCTGTTGTCGTCGACGGGGGTCGGGGTGGCGTTCCTCGTCCAGGCACTGACGGCGCCGGGGTGGATGGTGAGCTGGTACGTCATCGGCACGCTGCTGGCCGGGTTCGCCATCATCGTCAGCTACATCCTGCAGGTGAGCCTGCGGCAGCGACTGTGCCCGCCGGAGCTGCAGGGGCGGGTGAGTGCCACGATGAGCTTCGTCAGCTGGGGCGCCGCACCCATCGGCAGCCTGCTGGGCGGCGCGCTGGGCACACTCTTCGGACTGCACGCCACCTTGTGGATCGCCGGCGCCGGAGCCCTGGCCGGCAACGCGTTCCTGTACTTGTCCCCACTCCGCCACAAAGCCCTGCCCCTCCCGTCCGTCACCGCGCCGCGCCGACCCGCCTGATCGCCCCGCCGGCAATCAGCGTGGTTGCCCATTCACCTGGAGGGTTGCCCGTCCGCCCGGAGGGTCGCCGGTCCGGCCGGAGGGTCGCCGGGGTCCGGCCGGAGGGTTGCCCGTCGGCCAGGAGGGTTGCCCGTTCATCTGAAGGGTTGCCCAGCGAAAATTTGAGTGGGCAACCCTCCACCTCGATGGGCAACCCGACGCCTCTGGCAGCAGCCAGCTCGACCGGACGCCGTACCGCGGAGTCCCCGGCAACTGAAGGGTTGCCCACTCAACTGAAGGGTTGCCCACTCAACTGAAGGGTTGCCCACTCAACTGAAGGGTTGCCCACTCAACTGGAGGGTTGCCCGTTCATCTGGAGGGTTGCCCGTTCATCTGGAGGGTTGCCCGTTCATCTGGAGGGTTGCCCGGCGAAATTTGAGTGGGCGACCCTCCGCCTCAGGAGGCGACCCTTCAGGTCGGGAGGCGAGGTTGCCGGGGGTACGGCGTACGCGGGTTGACGTGGTGAGGGCTCAGTCGGTGGCGATTTGGGCGGTTCCGACCAGGACCTCGACGTCGAGGGCGGCGCGGCCGCGGCCGATCTCGACGTCCTTGGACTGGCCGGACACGGCGCCGGTCCAGGTGACGCGGCCGAGTTGGGCCTCGGTGTGGACCTTGACGTCGGAGCCGCGGCGGAGCGCGACCTGCGCCGTACCGGACTCGACGCGGACGCGGGAGCGGCCCTTGGTGAGCTGGGCGTCCAGGTTCGCGGAGCCGGCCTGGACGAGGACGTCGATCGGGCCGTCGACGTCGGTGACCTTCGCCGTACCGGCGGTGACGCGGACCCGGCTGAGACCGGGCAGGCGCTCGGCGTTCACGCTGCCGCCGGTGACCTCGACCTCGACGGCGAGGTTCGGGTTGACGCGGATCGACAGTTCCTTGGCGAGACCGTTGACGTGCGCCTTCAGGTCGGTCGGGTTGCGCAGCATGCTGAACCCGTCGATCGAAACCCCCATGTCGCCCTCGCTGCTGATCGCGAGCGTGTCACCGTCGCGCTTGATGACGTGCGGGCCGTCGACGGCGACGCCGTTCACGGCCGGCTCACCGATCAGCCGGACCCGGCGACCGATTGCGCGGACCGTCACTCGCTGGACCCCGGACGGGATCGGCACGTTGCTGTGCTGCTCTTCAACCGGCTCGGCCTCCTCGAGCACGGCCTCCCCGGTCACGACGTCCGCGGCCGGCGCGACCACGGGCTCCGACGCAGGCTCCGCCGCGGGCGTGGCGGCAGGTTCGGCACCAGGCTGGGCGCCGGCGTCGACCGCAGACTCACCAGTCGGCGAATCGACCGCGTCCGCCCAAACAGACGGCGACGGTACGTCCTCCCCCGTCGGCCAGGGCCGGTCGGACGCGGCGCCCGCGGACAGCTGCCCCTCGGACGGCCGGGCCTCGGGCGCACCGTCGGCAACCGGAGCTTCCCCGCCCGCTGCGGTAGCCGCGTCCCCCGCGGACGGCTCGGTCTTGAGGGCGGCGATCAGCGTGGCGGCCTCCTCGGTGGACAGGTGCCCCTTGGCGACCCGGTCGAGGATGCCCTTGACCTTCTCGTCATAGCTCTGGTTGCTCATGCCCCCAGTCCAGCACCCCGCCGGGTCGAAACCAATCGGGGAATCCCCCGAAAAGCGATGGTGCGAACCCCCGAAGGAGGCCCGCACCACCGCGTTCTCATATCAGCAACAGCCCGGGAGGCTGGTTGTTGTCAAGCAGGTCGTGCTCAGGCGGCAGGCGTCATCTCTTCCTTGGCCAGCTCGTCCTGGACGGCGGCCAGTTCCTCGGCCTCGCGTTCCTCCGCTGCCCGCCGGGCCCGGAGACCCCGCAGACCGGTGAGCGCGATCACCAGACCGAGCGCCGCGATGCCGGTGACCACCCCGAGGCCAGACTTGTACGCCGACAGCACGCCGGCCGACGCGGTGACGCCGACGGTCTGGCTGCTGATCACCGCGGTGACGATCGCGAGGACCACCGCGCCGCCGACCTGGTTCGAGGTGTTGAACAGCCCGGAGGCGAGTCCCTGCTCGTGGTCCGGTACGCCGGACACGGCCTGGATGTTCAGCGCCGGGAAGCCGATCGCGAACCCGAGACCGAGCAGCATGATGGTCGGGAACACGGTCGAGAAGTACGCCGACTCCGGGCCGATCCGCAGCGACAGGGCATACCCGGCGACGAACAGCCCCATCGCGGCGATGATCATCGGTTCGGTGCCGACGCGGTCGACGACCTTGCCGACGTTCGGGGACAGCGTGGCGACCAGCAGGCCGGCCGGCAGGAAGCCGAGCGCGGTCTCGAAGGACGACCAGCCGAGCAGGTTCTGCAGGTACATGGTGCCGATCAGCTGGAAGGCGACGTACGAACCGAAGACGGTCAGGATGGCCAGGTTCGCGCGCCGCAGCGAAGCGTTGCGCAGGATGCCGAGCCGGACCAGCGGGTGCTTGGCGCGCTGCTCGATCGCGACAAAGCCGGCCAGCAGTACGGCGGCCAGTACGAACAGACCGATGGTCTGGAACGAGGCCCACCCGGCGTGTTCGGCGCCGACGACCGCGTAGACCAGCGCCAGCATGCCGGCGGTGACGGTGACCGCACCGGGGATGTCGTATCCGCCGGCGGAGTCGTCACGCGAGCTGTTCGGGATCAGCTTGATGCCGAACAGCAGCACGATCAGGGCGACCGGGCCAGGCATCAGGAAGGTCCAGCGCCAGCCGACCTCGGTCAGCGCGCCGCCGAGGATGAGGCCCATCGAGAAGCCGCTGGCGGCGCAGGTGGTGAAGATACTGAGGGCGCGGTTGCGATCCGGTCCCTCGTGGAAGGTCGTGGTGATGATCGAGAGCGCGGCCGGGGCGGTGAACGCGGCGGCGACGCCCTTCACGAACCGCGCGGCAATGAGC
Organism: Kribbella sp. NPDC048915; assembly: GCF_040649595.1. Classification (NCBI taxonomy): domain Bacteria; kingdom Bacillati; phylum Actinomycetota; class Actinomycetes; order Propionibacteriales; family Kribbellaceae; genus Kribbella; species Kribbella sp. NPDC048915. Next base: position 10,048 of record NZ_JBEZFT010000084.1, read on the forward strand.
AGTTCGGGGTTGCTCGCGAGCGAGCTCAGCATCGAGACGACGGCGAACACGGCCAGCGCGATCAGGAAGACCCGGCGCCGGCCGAGCAGGTCGGCGGTCCGCCCGCCGAGCAGCAGCAGGCCGCCGTACCCGAGCACGTAGCCGGTCACGACCCACTGCAGAGAAGCGAGCGAGACGCCCAGGTCGGCGCCGATCGACGGCAGCGACATGCCGACCATCGAGACGTCCAGGCCGTCGAGGAAGATCACGCCGCAGACCACCAGAAGTGCGCCCCAAAGGCGCGCGTCCCAGTTCATGCGGGCCGGTGATGTGGTGTGCGTTGTTTCGGTCACGAGGAGAGACTATTGCATGCACGTGCATCTAATGTCTAGGCATTAAATGCGTTTGCATAGAATGCGTGTGCATGCTATGGTCGGCGACATGACCGCTACGAAGGTCAGCGGTGGACCTGGTGAGACCACCGCCGATGTCCGCGAATGGCGTGAGCTGCTGGCCCGGCACGCGGATCTCACCTGCGCGCTCGATCGGGCGCTGCAAACCCGCCACTCACTCGGGATGAGTGAGTACGAGGTGCTCGAGCGGCTGGCCGAACTGCCGGAGCAGTCCGCGAAGGTCGCCACGATCGCCAAGTCCGTGCATCTGAGCCAGAGCGCGCTGTCTCGCGTGATCGGCCGCCTGGAGAGCGCCGGCCTGGTCGAGCGCCACATGTGCCCCGAGGACCGGCGGGCGATCAACGTACGGCTCACCGACGAGGGCCTCCGCCGCCAGACCGAGGCCCAGCCGACCCAGCGCCAAGTGCTCGCCGAGCGCCTGCACGCCCCGCTCGGCAAGACCTGCGAGCCCACCACCATCCTGCCGTAAGTCACCGCGACCACCCGCGGTGCGAACACATCCCACCCGCGGTACGAGCACATCCCACCCGCAGTACGAGCGTGCTCGCCGACACCCGCTGCTCACGCTCCGGCGCAAAATCCTCCTAGGAGAGCTTTCGCCACGACGTCGGAGGGTTTTCGCACGTTATGGGGGCAAAAGTCTCCTAGATGATGGATGCACGGCCTGGTCTGGATTCGGTGGGTCGTAGGCGGTGATGGAGCCGAGGACGCTCAGACGCGTGACGCGTGACGCGTGACGCGTGACGCGTGGCGTGCGGCGCTTGGCGCTTGGCGCGTGTCAGGTCGACAGGACGTCTCCCGTACCAGGGGCCACCGCTGAGCGTGAACCAGGAACCGAACACACCCGCCCCACACCACACTAACTGTCGAGCGTGCACACCTTCGGGCCGCGCATCAATCATGTAGTTCGCCGCGCAGCCTCGATGGGTGGCGTCCCCTCGTCCCGAGCGGCGGTCAGCGCAGCGGGGCGCCGTCCTGGATGGCGGCGATCTCGTCCTCCTTGACCAGGGTGGCGAGGCGAGCGAAGGTCCGCAGTCGTACGGCGCGGTCGAGCTCGGGCGGCATCGAGGGCAGGATCGACTGCGGCCAGAGCAGGTGCCGACGGAACAGGTACGACGCCAGCGCGTCGGCGGCACCGCGCTCGCCCAGATAACCGAGCCGCTGCAGCGTCGACCGGCCGGCGATGCGCGCGGCCAGACGGTCGACCACTCGCATCGGGATGCGTTCGACGGCTTGGTTCGCCAGGAAGACACCGAAGCCGTGAAACACCGCGAACAGGTCGGCCAGCGCCTCGGCATCCGGGCGGGCAGGGTCGATGAAGTGGTATCCCGACAGCACCTCGTGGCCGAGCTCGTGGGCGGTGGCCGCGACGACCGCGGCCGGATCCGCCATCATGCTTGCCGAGAGCAACACCGCGGTCGCCTGCTGACCACCCGGGCGCAGATCGAGCCAGGCAGCGCGCGCCTCGCTGTCGGCCAGCTCCTGCTCGTTCTGCAGTTGACGCTCGGCGAGGACGTCGATCTCGGCCGCGAAACCGGCGTTCCGCAGTGCGTTCACCTCGGCCGACGTCATCGTTGCCTGCGGCCCCGGAACGGCGGCGCTGCGGGCGGCCGCACGGACCTCCTCCAGCCGGAAGCTGAACCGGATCCGGTCGTCGGGGATCTCCATCCACGCGCAAACCTTCAGACCCAGGTCGCGGGCCGCGCGCTCCGATCCGTCGTAACCGGCCGGGACGAACCGGCTCGGTACGACCGGCGGCCGGCGCAGCGGCTCGATGCCGAACCGTGCGATCAGCCAGTCCAGTGAGTCCTCGATCCACCGCTCCGGGCCACCGGGCAGCAGGACCTTCGGTCCGTACAGCAACTCGCGCTCATGGAGCCGGCGCCGCCACGCGCCGATCAGATTCATACCCGCACTGACGCAGCCGCGCGGCCGTCCGTTCCATCGATTCTGATCACCACCCGAGGACGGTCGGCGGACCTCCGATCAGCTCGTCGAGGCGGGCCACGAAGCGCGCCCGCGGCTCCGGGTCGAGTGCTTGATGCCACTCCGGGAGCAGCGGCCCGTCGCGGACCAGATGATGCTGCCGGAAGCGGTACAGCGCCAGCGCTTCGGCGACGGCGCGCTCGCCGAGGTAGCCGAAAGTTTCCACGGTCGGGGTACCGAGTGTGGTCTCGTCGAGCGCGGCGTTGGCGTGCGCGATCCCGAAGCCGTGCAGTACGGCGTACAGGTCGGTCAACGGTTCGCGCAGCGCACCGGCGCCGCCCGGAACGGTCGACGACATCAGGACCTGGTGGCCGAGTTCGTGTGATACCGCCGCGACCAGCACGGTCGGGTCGGCGAGCAGGCCGGAGCCGAGCATTACGGCGGTGTGGCCGGGCAGCAGTTCGACACCGGGGAGGCAGTAGGTCAGGTCGGTCCAGCGGCCGGCGCGGGAGGCCTCGCGCCCGGCAGTCGCGGGATCGGGCCGGGCGGACCGCTGCTCGAGTTCGGCCCGGCGCCCGGGGTCCGGCTCGGCCGCGAGTTCACGGCAGCGGACCAGCTCGGTGAGGAAGTCGAGGAACGCGAAGCGCTGGATCTCGGGCAGCAGCCCGTCGTCCGGCAGGTCCGCCTCGGCCTCGTGCTCCTGGGCACCGCACTCGGCCAGCAGCTCTTCGAAGCGGTCGTCCACCGCGGCGCCGAGCATGCGTGAGTACGTCCGTACGGCGGCGACGTCCTCCGCGCGGGCGCCGCGGAAGGCCGGCAGCGAGCGGGCGACGTACGCGTCGGCTATCGTGGCCGCGAGCAACTGTCCCGCCTCGACGACCCGCTCCAGCCGGAAGCTGAACCGGATCCGCTCGGACGGGATCCCCATCCGCTCGCTCACCCGCCGGCACACGTCCAGCGCGGCCGCCTCCGACCCGTCGTACGCCGCCGGCACGAAAGCCCGCGGTACGACGACGGGCCGGCGCAACGCCGACGTACCGAAGTGGTCGGTGAGCAGCTGGAACGACGAGTCCACCCAGCGCCGCGGCCCGCCGGGCAACTCGACCTTCGGAGCCCGGACGAGGTCGCGGAAGGACATGTCAGTCATGCCTGCTCCGACGGTGCGACGCGGCGCTACGGTTCCCAGCTACTTGAGCAGGAGTTTGCCGAGGCGGCGCGAGGCGACGTACATGCCGAGGGTGCCCATGGCGGCCAGGTAGAGCGCGGGGATCACCAGGAACCAGCCGACGTTGCCCGTGCTGAAGGCGCGCGCCAGGACCACGCCCTGGTAGAGCGGGGTGATCTCGACCAGCCAGCGGATCGCCTCCGGGTAGGTCTCGACCGGGTAGAACGTGGCCGAGAACAGGAACATCGGCATGATCGCCAGCTGCACGAACTCGAAGTCCTGCCAGCTGCGCATGAACGTCGTCAGCGCCATCCCCGCCCCGGCGAACGCGAACCCGATCAGCACCGAGGCCGGCAGCGCGAGCACCGCCCACCACGACTCGACCAGCCCGAGCGGCAGCATCACCACGATGAACATCGCCGAGTAGATCGCGCCGCGCAGCAGCGCCCAGGTCACCTCACCGGTCGCCACGTCCCACGGCCGCAGCGGTGTCGCGAGCATCGAGTCGTACAGCTTGGCGTACTTCATCCGGAAGAAGATGTTGTACGTCGAGTCGAAGATCGCACCGTTCATCGCGGAACTCGCGAGCATCGCCGGCGCGACGAACGCGGCGTACGCGATCGTCGACCCGTCCGCGAGCGTGAAGTCGCCGACCAGGTGCGCGACGCCGACCCCGATCGACAGCAGGTAGAACACCGGCTCGAAGAACCCGGACAGGAACACCACCCAGGACCGCCGGTAGAGCAGGAAGTTCCGCTCGACGACGTGCCGCCCACCACCCAGCCGCACCGGGACGGGCACCACTCGCGCCGCAATGGTCGCCATCAGCCGACCAGCCTTTTCGTGAAGCCGCGGACGGCGAGCCAAGCGCCGACGCAGAACCAAGCCAGCAGGTAGACGACGTTGACCAGGGCCAGCCACGGTGTCACCGTGCCCAGGCTCAGGCTGCGAGCCAGGTCGACGGCGTGCCACAGCGGGCTCACATAGGCGAGCCACTCGATCCAGTTCGGCAGCTGGGAGACCGGGAAGAACGCCCCGGAGAACAGGAAGGCCGGCACCACCCCGAACCGGAACACCATCGCGAAACCGGAGTCGTTGTCCAAGGTCGTCGCGAACGCCGCGATCGGACTCGCGACGGCCATCCCGACCAGCAGCGCGACCGGCAGCCCGAGCACCCCGAGCGGCGATCGCAGCCCGCCGAACAGTGCGATGATCACCAGGAACACCGTGCACGACGTGAACACCCGGAACGCGATGAACCCGAGCTGCCCGTAGACCACATCGGCCGGCCGCAGCGGCGTCGCGATCATCGAGTGGTAGAACTTCTGCCACTTCAGTCCGCTCATCACCGGGTACGTCGCCTCGCCGACGGCGATCTGCAGCGCGGTGGCCGCGAGCAAGCCGGGCGCGATGAACTGCAGGTAGCTGACGCCGCCGAGCGCACCGGTGCCGTTGCTGTCGACGAACGAACCGAGGCCGATCCCCATCGCGGCCAGGTAGAGCATCGGCAGCAGGAAGCTGCTGATCACCGTGCCCTTCCAGGTCCGCTTGTAGACGGTCAGCCAGTAGTCGAACATCCGGCGACCGTTCTCCAGCGCTACCGCGGGTGCACTCATGTCAGTCCACCAACGTCCGGCCGGTCAGCCGCAAGAACACGTCCTCGAGCGTGGAGCGCCGTACCAGCACCGCGGCCGGCTGCAGCCCGCGCTCGTGGACGGCCGCCACGGCCCGCTCACCGTCGTCGGTGTAGAGCAGCAGGCGGTCCGGCAGCACCTCGATGCGCTGCGCAAGGTCCTCCACCTTGCCGGCCAGCGCGTCGTGATCGGCGAGCATCACGTCCGGACCGAAGCGCAGCTCGGTCACCTCACGGGTCGAGTAGTCACGAATCAGCTCGGTCGGCGAGCCTTCGGCGGCGATCAGCCCGCCGTCCATCACCACGAGCCGGTCGCACAGCTGCTCCGCCTCGTCCATGTAGTGGGTGGTGATGATCAGCGTGACGCCGGCCTGTTTGAGCCGGAACAGCTTGTCCCACAGCAGATGCCGGGCCTGCGGATCCAGACCGGTGGTCGGCTCGTCGAGCAGCAGCAGGTCGGGTTTGCTGACCAGCGAGCGGGCGATCGTCAGCCGGCGCTTCATGCCGCCGGACAGCTCGTCGACCTTGACCTTCGCCTTGTCGGTCAGCGCCACGAACTCGAGCAGCTCGTCGGCGCGGCTGCGACACTCGGCGCGGCTGAGCCCGAAGTACCGCCCGTAGATCGTGAGGTTCTCCCGGACGCTGAGCTCGGTGTCCAGCGTGTCGTCCTGCGGGCACACGCCGAGCCGGGCGCGGATCGCCGGACCGTCGGTGGCCGGATCCATGCCGAGGATGCGCAACGTGCCGCCGCTGGTCGGTGAGACCGCCCCGATCATCCGCATCGTCGACGACTTGCCCGCGCCGTTCGGCCCGAGGAAGCCGAACGCCTCCCCCGGCCAGACATCCAGGTCGATCCCCCGGACCGCTTCGAAGTCGCCGTACGACTTACGCAGCCCGCGGACGTGGACCAGAGACTCCCGCTGCTCGCTCACCCCACTGACACTAGACGGCGCGCCGGACAGTTTGCCCGTTGTTTTGCCGGTACCCGAGGCGCTGCATCGCGTACGCCCGGATGCCCGCGGCCAGCCACTCGGGCAGGTCCCGGTCGACCAGCTCGACGATCGCCCGCTGATCGGCGTTGTCCACGATCAGATCCGCGAGCCCGTAGTACGACGACGGCGTGGCCGGCCACAGCTCCAGGACGCCTTGGTAGTGCAGCTCGATCAGCTCGAGTCCCTCCGGCGAATCCGGTTGTACGCCGCGATCGCGCGCCGCGGCCATCCGCAGCAACAGCCGACGCCCCTCGTCACCCAGGCGCTCGTAGTCCTCGCGAGTCCAGCCCGCTGTCTCCCGTACTGCCTTCTCGAAGCCCTCGGCCGCGCCTTCGCCGTAGCGCTCCGCCAGGTCGTCCCGCAACCGCGACCGCGCCGCCGACAGCCCCGCGAAGAACTCGTCGTCGACCACCGTCTCGTCTCCGGACAGCGCGGCGACCGTCCGGTCGATCGCACCGAGCACCGCGTCCAGCCGCTGCCGCTCCTGAAGCAGCTGCTCGCGATGACCGGCCAATGCGGTCACCTCTTCCTCCTGCTCGTCCAGGATCCGCGCGATGCCTGGCAGCGGTACGCCGAGCTCGCGCAGTAGCAGGATCCGCTGCAGCCGGAGCAGCTCCGCCCGGCCGTAGTACCGGTAGCCGTTCGCTGCGACGCGCCCCGGTGGAAGCAGGCCGATGGCGTCGTAGTGGCGCAGCGTCCGCACCGAGACGCCGGCGAGCCGGGCCACCTCGCTGACCGTCCGCTCCACAGCACCTCCCTCAAAAGACTGGAGTATGACGTTACGTCAGGCTTTAGCGTCCGTGACATGGCATTCACGATCCTCAACACCCGCGTGGTCGACGCCGGGACCACGCTGCCCGCGGACTGCCTCCGCGTCGCGGGCGGCCGCATCACGGCGACCGGTGGTCCCGGGATTGCGCAGCCAGGCGACACCGTCATCGACGGGACAGGTACGACGCTCCTGCCCGGGCTGATCGACGCGCACATCCACCTGGCGCCAGGGTGCGCGCAGCTCGCCGCGACGTACGGCGTGACCACGCAGATCGACCAGTTCAGCATGCCGGACGTGATCGAGCGCGAGACGCCGCGCAGTACGTTCCGCACGTCGGGCATCGGCGCGACGGCGCCTGGTGGGCATCCGACGATCGCCTACCCGCCGATCCCCTACGTCTCCGGTCCGCAGGACGCGAGGCGGTTCGTCGCGGAACGGATCGCCGAGGGCGCGGACCACCTCAAGCTGATCTACGACAACGGGTCCGGGATCGGGCTCAACCTGCCAACGCTCGACGCGCCGACCGTCCAGGCGCTGACCGACGAGGCACACGAGCACGGGCTGCTCGTGGTGGCGCATGTGTCGAAGGCTGCCGACGCCGTGACAGTTGTCGAGTGCGGCGTCGACGTACTCGCGCATGTGCCGTCCGACCCGTTGTCGCCGGCCGACGTCGAAGCTGTGGCCGACGTAGCTGTCATTGCGACGCTGGGCGTGATGATGGACGGCTTCAACGCACCTACTACTGGGCATCTGCCGTTGTTGGACGACACAGAGCTGGTCAAGCGCCTGCCCGATGTGTGGCGTGACCTGCTGGAGCAGCAGTCGCGCCGGTGGATGCCGCCAGGCCCTCCGGACAGTACGGCGGCGCGCGCGAACACGCTGGCATTGCACCGGGCCGGTGCGCGCGTGCTGGCCGGTACGGACGCGCCCAACCCCGGACAGGTGTTCGGAGCGTCCCTGCACCGCGAGCTGGTGCACCTGGTACACGCTGGCCTGTCACCGAGGGAGGCGGTCGTGGCAGCGACCAGTGCGCCCGCTGAGGTGTTCGGACAGCCGGACAGGGGACGGCTGGTGGTCGGTGCGCGTGCTGACCTGCTACTGGTCGACGGCGACCCGCTGACCGACATCACCGCCACTCAGCGGATCCGCGAGACCTGGGTGGCCGGCGAACACGTCGTACCCGACCCCGAGCGGGAGCAGGCGGGCATCGCCTTTCTCGGCGAGACGACCGCCCGGATCCTGGCAGCCTTCCGGGATCAGCCTCTGCCGACGTAGGGCATACCCGCGGCCATCACCGTCATCGTCGGGACCGCGACCGACGTCGGCAGGTCCGCGATCCGCACCACGAAGTCGGCGACGATCCTCGGATCGAACGTCGGCTCGACCGCGATCGACCCGTCCGGTTGGAGCACACCCTGCGCCATCCGGGCGGTCATCGGAGTGGTGGCGTTGCCGATGTCGATCTGGCAGGCGGTGATGCCGTGCGCCCGCCCTTCGAGCTCGAGGCTCTTGGTCAGACCGGTGATCGCGTGCTTGCTCGCCGTGTAGGCGATGCCCTGCGGCCGCGGTACGTGCGCCGAGATCGAGCCGTTGTTGATGATCCGCCCGCCCTTCGGGTCCTGCTGCAGCATCCGCGCGTACGCCGCCTGCGCGCAGAGGAACGACCCGGTCAGGTTGGTGTCGACGACCCGCCGCCAGTCCTCCTCGAGGACGTCTTGTACCGGCGCGGCCGGCGACCCGATGCCCGCGTTGTTCACCAGCACATCGACCCGCTCGAGACCTTCGAAGAACTCGCGGACGGCAGCACCGTCGGCCACGTCCAGTACGACGTACCGCACCGAACCGTCCGCGTCGGCGGCCGCCGCAGCGGTCTCCTTCAGCCGCTCTTCGGTCCGCCCGGTCACCCAGACCTCGTACCCCGCTCCCGCCAGCGCGAGAGCCATCTCCCGCCCCAGCCCGGAACCACCCCCGGTCACCACCGCAACCTGCCTCATGCCGCCACCCTTCCTGCCGCCTGCTGCCCGTGCCTGGCACCGCTGTCTGCCGTCAAGAATGTCAGGACCAGTCGGCGCCGCGTCACGAAACGCGGGTCTGCGCCGTCGCATCTCTGTACACGTCTCTGTACGCGTCGCGGCACAGGCGCGCCATACAGCCGATCGTGATCACCCGATGACTGTCAGTTAATGAGTGGCAGCTCACACGATGACAATGGAAACTCTTTTGCTTGCATCACACACGTATGTATATGCTTGCAGCATGCAAGTAAATAACGCGTATGCTCCCCAGACCCCGGTCGAGGGTGTGATGCATGCGTTCACCCGGATCGGGCGCCGGCTGAAGGCCAAGCAGCCGGGCGACAAGCTCGATCACAGCGCCCACGTGGTGCTGTTCGTGCTGCGCTGCAACGGCGCGCTGCGGCTGTCCGACCTGGCCGCGCGCCTGGAGCTGGACGCCTCCACCACCAGCCGGCACATCCGGGCCCTGGAGCAGCTCGGCATGGTCCGCCGCTCCCCCGACCCCGCTGACGGCCGCGCGTTCCGCGTCGAGCTGACCGAGCTGGGCGTCGAGCAGTGGGAAGCGAGCGCCCGGCACCGGATGGAGCTGCTCAGCGCCGCGATGGAGGGCTGGTCCGAGGAGGACATCAAGACCTTCGAGCGGCTGATGACCCGCTTCGCGGACGGCGTCGCCGCCCGCACCCCAGACTCCGCGGCCGACGGCCCGCGTGCTGATACCGGCACCGCCGCCCGCGAGAACACCGACAACAACCTGGAGAGCACCAGATGAGCACCACAGAGCCCGCCACCGCCGGCGGCGCTGCACCAACCGACGGTGGTCCCAACTACCTGTCGCACAAACAGATCCTGGTCGTCCTCGGCGGACTGATGGCCGGCATGTTCCTCGCCGCTCTGGACCAGAGCATCGTGGGCACGGCGCTGCCGCAGATCGTGAGCGAGTTCAACAGCCTCGACAAGCTGTCCTGGGTGGTCACGGCGTACCTGCTGACCTCGACCGCCTCCACCCCGCTGTGGGGCAAGATCTCCGACCTCTACGGCCGCCGCCCGCTGTTCATCGCCGCGATCGTCACCTTCCTGGCCGGCTCGGTGCTGGCCGCGCTGTCGCAGAACATCGAGATGCTGATCGGCTTCCGCGCCGTCCAGGGTCTGGGCGCCGGCGGTCTGATGTCGCTCGCGTTCGCCACCATCGGCGACGTGATCCCGCCGCGCGAGCGCGGTAAGTACATGGGGTACTTCGGCGCCGTCTTCGGCCTGTCCTCGGTGGCCGGTCCGCTGCTCGGCGGTCTGCTCACCGACGGCCCGGGCTGGCGCTGGATCTTCTGGATCAACCTGCCGATCGGCATCGTTGCTCTCGGCATCGTCGGCGCCGTGCTCAAGCTGCCGCACGTCCGCCGCTCGCACAAGATCGACTACCTGGGCGCCGCGACCGTGTCCGCCGCCGTCACCGCCCTGCTGCTGGCCGTCTCCTGGAGCGGCCCGACCAACGGCTGGGGCACCGGCACCACGCTGGCGCTGCTGATCGGCGCCGTCGTGCTGGCTGTCGCGTTCGTGGTCATCGAGCTGCGGGTCGCCGAGCCGATCATCCCGATGGACCTGTTCAAGGGCCGGATCTTCTCCGGGTACGCCGGATTCGCGTTCCTGCTCGGCTTCGCGATGTTCGGTGCGCTGATCTTCCTGCCGCTGTACCTGCAGGCGGTCAAGGACCTGTCGCCGACCCGTTCCGGCCTGGCGCTGCTGCCGATGATCGTCGGTATCTTCTCCGCCTCCATCCCGAGCGGCCAGCTGATGAGCCGGACCGGCCGGTACAAGATCTACCCGATCATCTCCGCGGTGATGGTCGGCGGCGCGATGGTGCTGCTGTCCACGCTGGCCCTGAGCACGCCGTACTGGCAGCTCGCGATCTACATGTTCGTGATGGGCGCCGGTCTGGGTCTGTCGATGCAGATCACCGTCACGGCCGCGCAGAACAGCGTGCCGCGGGTGCACATGGGGTCCGCGACCTCGACCATGACGTTCTTCCGCTCGATGGGTGGCGCGATCGGTACGGCGGTCTACGGCGCCGTCCTGACCAGCCGGCTGAAGGTGCACCTGACCGACCTGGTGCCGCAAGCCGCGCAGAGCATGGTCGACCGGCTGGCCGAGGCGGCCAACAGCGTCCAGGCGCTGCACCTGCTCCAGGAGCCGATGAAGGGCTGGGCGCTGCACGGTCTGGTCGACGCGATGGACGACGTGTTCCTGGTCTCGCTGCCGTTCCTGGCGATCGCCCTGGTGCTCGCGATCATCACGCCCGAGCAGAAGCTGGCCGGCCGCGAGGACGGTCAGCAGAACGCGAGCGACGACTCGCTGGAGTCCTCGGCCGCGGCGGCGATGCACTGACCGCTTGACCGAACCGATACCGAACTTCGGTTGACCTACCCGACAGCCGCCCTGGGAAGCTTCCCAGGGCGGCTGTCGGCTGTTCGTGGCCCGGCGCTGCCCCTCGGGGGAGCTACTTTCAACGAGAACCGCAAGGACGGGACTGCCGCACGGATGAAGACACTTGACCGGCCGCTGGACGACGACGACCGCGCGATGGCCGACCTCGCCGAGGTCCGCGACTGGCGCCGCCTGGCCGGCCCGGGCGGGACCGGACCGGTCCCGGTCCGCCGCCTGATCCGCCGGGTGAAGTCCGCGACGAACTGGAAGCCGTGGCCGATCTCCCGCCGGACGGTGATCGACCCGCAGCTCGACGGCTGGGGTTTCCTGACCCGCCGCGACACCGAACTCGCGGTGTACGACGACCAGGTGCTGCCGCACAGCCCGTTCAGCGGCTGGGTGGCGTTCGCGCTCGAGCCCGACGACGTCGACGCCGCGGCCGCCGGGCTCGACGAGCACTGGCCGGCGAAATTCGACCTCGCCTGCCGGCACTGGGGACAGCCGTCGTACGTCGGAATCGAGAGCAAGACCGGCTTCGTCGACGACTGGTCGCCCGGCGCCGGCCTCGACCGCCGCCACCTGGCGGTCTGGACGCCGCCCGGCGCCGAGATCCACCTGTACAGCAACAAGCCGACGGAGAAGACGACGTCGGTCGGGATCAACTACGTGGTGTACCTCAACGAGGAGGGCTCATGACCGAACGGGACGACGTCCGAAGAGCGCGGACCGCCCTGCGCGACCGGGCGGCGAACAGCGGCGAACCGCAGCGGCGGCCGATCGTGTCGGACCAGGCGCTCACGCAGACCGCACACGAGGTGGGCGCGATGGTCCGGCCGGCCGACCTCACCAGATCGGTCCAGGCCGCCACGCTCCCACCCGTCGCCCCCGGTCAGTCACGCCCGTCCGCCGCCCCCGCCGCGCGCCCGCAATCAGGCCCCACGGACCGCACCCGCCCCGACCGCAACGGCCCCACCCGCTGACCCTCGCCGCGCCGTACGGTTGCCGCGACGGCTTGAGCACCAACGGAAGGAACAAGCCTGCAGATGAAGACTCAGGACAGGCCCCTCGACGAAGACGAGGCGGCCATCGCCGATCTCGCCGAGATCGCCGACTGGCGGCCGATCGCCGGACCTGACACCGACGAGACCGGTCCCGAGGTGGTCAAGGCGATCGTGCGCCGCGTCACCGCGGTCACCGACTGGATCCCGTGGCCGCTCGCCGCCGGCGAGACGATCGATCCGGTGCTCGCTTCGTGGGGATTCACCACCAAGCGCGGCAGCACCATCGTGGTCTTCCCCGGTCTCGCGTTCGCCGACGCGCGCAACAGCGGCTGGTCGGCGTACCAGATCACGCCCGACGACATCCCCGCCGCCGAGGCCGGTCTCGACCAGGCCTGGCCGCAGATGCTCGCCCTGGCGAGCAAGTACCTCGGTGAGCCGGACTACGTCGGTGACGACAGCCGCCCCGACTTCCTCGACGAGTGGCGGCCCGGTGCGGGCGCCGACAAGCGCCACCTGGCGGCGTGGGTCCGTCCGGGCGCGCAGTTCCACCTGTTCAGCAGCAAGCCGACGCGGGATCCGCTGACCGAAGCGGTGGGCGTCACCTACGCGGTCTACATCGACTAGGAGGTCCGATGTCTCAGCCCACCGAAACACCGCGCCAGGCCAACTGGGCCGACGCGCTGGATCGCCTCGGCACTTTCACGCCACAGCAGTGGGAGAACCTGGCGACCCTTACGCAGTTGCAGCAGGACGCCTTCGACCGCCTGATCCAGCAGGCCCAGAAGGTTCCGCTCAAGGACCGCCTGCACGAAAAGATCCAGAGTGTGACCGGACGGGTCCAGGCGCTCTACGTCCAGACCCGCGAGCGGCTGAGCGAGAAGGCGCAGCAGCTGCAGTCCCAGGCCGGGCAGTTCCTGCAGACCCAACGCGACCGGGGCACCGAGTTCGCGCAGAACGTCGCCGGCGTGGCCCAGGCCGGTCAGGAATGGGCCGGTCGGCAGGTCCAGGCGGGTCGCGAGTGGGCCGGCCAGCAGGCCCAGGCCGTCGGCCAGTGGGCCGGGCAGCAGCGTGACCGCGGGGTGGCGTTCGCGGGCCAGGTCGCAGAAACCGGGCGCAACGTCCGCGACGCGGCCTCCCGCTGGTTCCAGACCCAGAAGACTCGCGTGTCGATCGCGGCCGAGGGTGCCCGGGCGACCGTGGCCGCGATGCGGTTCGACCGCGACATGCCGCAGGGCACCACGACCAAGGACCTCACCGAGCTGAGCCAGCAGTACGGCCGCGTGATGGCCGGCCCGACGCTGGAGGAGCGCCTGGCCGCTGCCCAGCAGGTCGTCCAGAAGCTCCAGGCGCAGGTCGACGCGCAGACCCAGAGCACTGACCCGGCGATGCGGGCGGCGCTCAGTGGGGTTGCGCCTGCGGGGTCGGCGCCGGCGCAGCCGCAGGCTGTGACGGGGCAGCAGTCGGGTGAGCAGGCTGGGACGACGAGCCTGAAGAAGCCGGAGCGGCCGGATCTACAGCGCTGAGCGACTGGACAGTACGACTGGACAGTGCGACGCCGTCGGCCCGGTGGGGTCGGCGGCGTTTGCAGTTCCGGCAGACTGTGCGGCATGAACCCGTTGCAGACCCGTATGGCTGCACTCGGCCTGCAGGCGCTGGCGCCGTACGGTTTCGCTCTGGCCGGCGGCTACGCCCTGCAGGCCCACGGCTTCGGTGACCGCGAGTCCGACGACATCGACCTGTTCACCGACACCCTCGACCCGGACCGGTTCGCCGAAGCCGTCACCACCCTCGTCGACACCTACCGATCCGCCGGCCTCGGCACCGAAGTGGTCCGCCGTGCGCCGGTGTTCGCCCGGCTCGTCGTCGAGTCGCAGGCGAAGGTCGATCTCGGCGTCGACCACCGCCGGTGCCCGCCGGTGCAGACCGAGCTCGGCCCGGTCCTCGCCGAACCGGACGCCATCGGCAGCAAGGTCGGCGCCGTCTACTCCCGGCTGGAGCCGCGCGACTTCATCGACGTGCAGTTCGTTCTGGACAGCGGGCGGTACGGCCAGGACGACCTGCTCGAGTTCGCCGACCACCGCGAGGCGCACCCGCTGGATCGGCAGATGTTCGCGATCCAGCTCCGCGCCGGTGCTCGTCTCCCCGACAGCGGCTTTGCCCGGTACGGCGCGACGCCCGACCAGATCGCCCGCATCCGGCGTACCGCGACCGACTGGGCCGACCGGCTCGACGACCGCGGCGTGAACGGGTCGTCTGACACGATGACCCCATGAGCGACAAGCACGAGGCGCAACCCGGTGACACCTACGCGTCGATGATCCCGTACGTGGTGCCGGCGTCGCTGGACCTGCTCCAGGGACCGACCGCGGGCGTCGTCGAGCTCCCGACGCGGCTCGACTGGTCACCGAACTCCAGGTACGACCTGGCGAGTCTCGACGAGGCGATCGGCCTGTACAACAAGGTGATCAGCGAGGCGTCGACCGAGGCCGACCTGACGCAGTACCTGAACCGGGACGTCCTGGTCGCACTGTGGCCACGGCTGCGGCTGCCTCGCCGCTGCGCCGAGCTGTGGAACCAGCGGTTCCCGGAGCTGGCCGCGGGCCGCCGCGGATGAAGCCGGAACACGAACGCGCCACCCGGATCGCACTGGACGCGTTGCGCGACAAGGGCTTCGCGCTCGCGGGCGGCAACGCGCTCACCCAGCACGGCATCGGCAGCCGCCCGTCCGACGACATCGACCTGTTCACCAACCAGATGAACACCGACGTCGGCGAGACACTCACCGACGTCCGGGCGGCGTTCGCGGAGCAGGGGTACAGCACGGAGACCATCCGCCAGAGCGAGCACCATTCCCGGATCGAGGTCGCGCGCGGCGCGGAGAAGGCGCAGATCGACTTCGGCAAGGACTTCCGCAGCAAGCCACCGGTCGAGTCCGAGGTCGGTCCGGTCATCTCGGTCGAGGACGCGGTCGGTTCCAAAGTCGGATCGATCTACACCCGCGGTGAGGCGAAGGACTTCGTCGACGTCGACGCCGCGATGCGCGCCGGTTACTCCACCGACCATCTGCTGCAGCTCGCCGATGCCCGGGAGGCCTCGCCGATCGATCGGCCGATGTTCGCCGAACTGCTCGACAACGCGCAGCGGATCCCGGACGCGGAGTACGCCAAGTACGGCCTGGACGCGGAGCAGACGGCGGGGCTCAAGGAACGCATGGGCGCCTGGGCGAACCAGATCCGCACCCGCGAGGCCAACCCGGACATCGACCGCTCGGTCGGACTGCTGAACTCCGGTCAGGCGATGCCAGGACAGGTGCAGGCAGCCGGCTCGAGCGAGACCGCCGGGCGGTCCGGGCACGGGCTGAGCCAGGATCGGTCGCGGGGCGAGCGCGGAAGCTAGCGGGGTTCGGGGTCGTCGCTGAGCGGTTGGGTACGGCGTCGCGGCAGTGGACGTCTGGGCGGTTCGGGATCGACGTCGTTGCCGGCCAGGTGGTTGACGATGGCGTTCAGGACCGCCGCGGTAGGGACGGCAACCAAGGCGCCGACGATGCCCGCGATGACGACGCCGGTGGCGATCGCGAGGATGATCGCCAGCGGGTGAACGCTGACCGCCCGCCCGAGCAGGAACGGCTGCAGGACATGCGCCTCGAGCTGCTGTACGCCGATCACGACCGCGAGCATGATGATCGCGATGATGGGGCCCTTGGCAACCAACGCGACGAGGACCGCGACCACGCCGCTGATCAACGCGCCGACCACCGGGACGAACGCACCGACGAACACCAGGATGCCGATCGCGCTCACCAGCGGCAGGCCGAGGATTGCGGCGCCGAGCGAGATCCCGATCGCGTCGACCAGCGCGACGATCACGGTCGCGCGGACGAATGCCGTCAGCGACACCCACGCCTTCCGGCCGGACGAGTCGGCCTTGTCGCGCGCCCGGCGCGGGAACAGCCGGACCAGCCAGGACCAGATCTGTTCGCCCTGATACAGGAAGAAGAACAGGCAGAACAGTGAGATGAACAACCCGGCCACCACATGCGTCGCGGTCGTACCGACCGCTGCCGCCTGCTGGCCGAGCGCCCCGCCGGACGTGATCTGCTCGCGTACCTGCTTGAACAGGTTGGTGATGTCCTCGTCGGTCAGGCCGAAGTTGATCCGGGCCATGTCACGCAGCCGCTGCACACCTTCGCCGACCTGGTTGGACAGGTCCTCGAACTGACCGGCGATCTGCGTACCGACCAGGGTGAGCAAGCCGGCGACCACGACGATCGTGGCCAGTACGGTGATGCCGGCCGCCGGACCGCGCGGGAGGCGCAGCTTCTGCAGGCCGCTGGTGACCGGAACCAGGAGTGCGGTCAGCAGTACGCCGACGGTCACCGGTACGACGACCTCGGACAGGTACCGCATGCCGTAGCCGATCACGCCGACGGCCGCGACAATCACCAGGAACCGCCACGCCCAGGCGCTGGCGATCTCCATCCCGGGCGTGACGCCGTGATCCACACGCTTGGTCGACGGCTCTTCGGCCGACGCGGACGGGCTCGGCTCGGCGGGCGCGCCGGTGGTGTGGACGACGTCGTTGTCCGCGACCGGGCTCGGGTCGTCCGGCACCGAATCCACGTCCCGTACCGGGTCCTCGTCCCGCCCCTGCTGGCTCATTCCCACCTCCGCGAAACTCGTGCTGACGAGCCTAGTGCCCGGCGCGGCCCGATCCATGAATTTGGGCGGCCAAGCCTTCGGCTGTCTTGGCGTCGTCGTCAGCGAGCAGGCCGACCGCCGCGAGCACGTAGTCGGCGTCCACACAGACCTCGGCGCGCTCCGGCACCAGCCAGCCCTCCGCCTGCGCGTTGGTCCCGATTGAGCCGAGAATCCGCGCCGCGACCTCCGGCGGGTTGTGCCGCAGTACTCCCCCGGATCCGACCAGCAGGTCGACTTCGCGCAGGTCCTTTCCGGACCGCTCGATCACGCGACCGCCCGGACCGAACACGATCCGTTGCCGTCCCGCATGCCGGCGCAGTGCGACCGTCGCCGCGATACTCGCCAGCGCCTCGTCGTACGACGCCTCGCGATCGCTGCCCGGGAGGTACGACGGATCCGCGCGCCGGCGTTCGGCCGCTGCCTGCAACTCGTCGACGGCCGTGACGAGGCCGGCCGCCACGCCCGCGGTGACGACCGGTACGGCGCTCCACCGCATGCCGAGGTCGCCCTCGACCGTGCGGGTGACGGGATGGGTCGCGACGACCTCGCGGCCGAGGTTCGCGTCCTCGGGGTCGAGCTCGATCACCGAGTGCACGTCGGTGGTGGCGCCGCCGATGTCCACGACCGCCACGTCCCCGTGTAGCGTGGCGAGCACCTCGACACCACGCAGTACGACATCCGGCGTGGCCGCCCGGACCATCGCGGCGAAGGACGGGTCGCGGGACAGGTTCTTGCCACCGATCACGTGCTCGAGGAACATCTCCCGGATCGCGGCGCGGGCGCTGTTCGGCGCGAACACGCCGATCTCGGGTACAACGTTTTCCGCCAGCACATGCGGCACATCCGCCACGGCCAGAGTTTCCGTGATTTCCTGCTGCGCCTCGATGTTGCCTGCGACAACGACCGGTTTCCGCCAGCGATATTTGGCGAGGGTCTCGGCGGCCTTGAGCAGGACCGCCGAGTTGCCGCCGTCGGTGCCGCCGAGCAGCAGCACGACGTCCGGGCGGTCCTTGCGCAGCGCCTTCAGACCGGTTGCGTTCAGGCCGCCGCTGACGACCGACACGACGCGCCCGCCGCTGGACAGCGCGACACGTTTGCCGGCCTCCGCGGTGACGAGCTCTTCGTTGCCCACGACACCGATCCGCAGACCGCCGCCGGCGCTCGAGCACGCCAGCACCTCGGCGTTCCGGACACCACGATCGGCGGCCTCCAGCGCCGTACGGCACGCGTGCCAGCCGTCCATGACGTCGGTGTCGATCGTCGTCCGGTGCTCGGCTCGGGCGACCAGGTCGCCCGAGCCGGAGTCCACCGCGACCGCCTTGGTGAAGGTCGACCCGAAGTCGACCGCCACGACCAGGCTCACGCCATCGCGCGGTCGAGGTCGAGCAGCAGGTCGTCCACAGTCTCGATCCCGACGCTCAACCGGATCAGATCGGCCGGAACTTCCAGCGGGGTGCCCGCGACCGAGGCGTGGGTCATCTTGCCCGGGTGCTCGATCAGCGACTCGACACCGCCGAGCGACTCACCGAGCGTGAAGACCTCGGCCTTGTTGCAGATCTCCAGCGCCTGCGCCTCGCCGCCCGCGACCCGGAAGCTGACGATGCCGCCGAACCGCTTCATCTGCTTGGCCGCGGTCTCGTGCCCCGCGTTCCCGTCGATCCCCGGGTACAGCACCTCGGTGACCGACCGGTGCCGCTGCAGGAACTCGACGATCCGCTCGGCGTTGTCGCTGTGCCGGTCCATCCGGACGCCCAGGGTCTTGATGCCGCGCAGCACCAGCCACGCGTCGAACGGGCCGGCGACCGCACCGATCGCGTTCTGGTGGAAGGCGATCTTGTCGGCCAGCTCGGCGTCCCGCACGATCAGCGCGCCGCCGACCACGTCGGAGTGCCCGCCCATGTACTTCGTCGTCGAGTGCACGACCACGTCCGCACCGAGCTCCAGCGGCTGCTGCAGGTACGGCGAGGCGAACGTGTTGTCGACGACCAGCAGCGCGCCCGCGTCGTGGGCGAGCTGCGCGACGATCGCGATGTCCGCGACGTTCAGCAGCGGGTTGGTCGGCGTCTCCAGCCAGACCACCTTGGTCTTCCCCGGCTGGATCGCGGCCCGGATCGCCTCCGGGTGGGTGACCGCGGCGGGCGTCATCTCGACACCCCAGTTGCTCAGCACGCGGGAGAACAGCCGGAACGTACCGCCGTACGCGTCGTCCGGGAACACCACGTGGTCACCCGGCGCGCACACCGACCGGATCAGCGTGTCCTCGGCCGCCAGACCGCTCGCGAACGCGAAACCGCGGGTGCCGGCCTCGATCGCGGCCAGACACTCCTCCAGCGCCGTCCGGGTCGGGTTCGCCGAGCGGGAGTACTCGTACCCGTTGCGCAGTCCGCCGACGCCGTCCTGCTTGTACGTGCTGGTGGCGTAGATCGGCGGTACCACCGCGCCGGTGGTCGGGTCAGGCTCGTTCCCGGCGTGGATGGCGAGTGTCTCGAAGCCGTAGTGGTGTTCCGTGTTCACCGGACCAGCGTACGGCCTGGTCTGCTGCGGCCCGGCAGCCCGTCCGGGGATCGGCGGATCTTGGTGGATCCAAGCGGCTGAACCGTACGTCGTACCGGTTGGGCGAATGACCCGCCGCAGCCCTACGGTTGCAGACAGAAGGTTCTCACTCAGGGTTGCGATCGTGGTACCGGGCAGGAAGGGACGACGGGGCCGGATGAAAACGCAGGACAGGCCGCTCGACCAGGACGATCTTGCGATGGCGGATCTCGCCGAGATTCCGGACTGGACCGTTATCGCGGGACCCGACGGCGACGACGCCGGCCCCGAGGTCGTCCGCGCGCTCGTGCAGCGGGTGATGCAGCAGACCTCGTGGCAGCCGTGGCCGCTGCAGGCCGGTGAGGTGATCGGCCCCGACATGGTGTCCTGGGGGTTCACCACGCCGCGCGGCACGACGATGATCGTGTTCGACGGCCTCACGTTCCCCGATTGCCCGGACAGCGGCTGGTCGGCGTACGACATCGGCCCCGACGACATCGCGGCCGCCGAGGCCGGGCTGGACGCGCACTGGCCGGATCACCTCGCGCTCGCCACCAAGCACTGGGGACAGCCGGACTACGTCGGCGACGAGAGCAGCCCGACGTTCGCGGACGAGTGGGAGCCCGGCGCCGGGACCGGCCGCCGGCACCTGGCCGTCTGGCTACGGCCGGGCGCACAGATCCACCTGTACAGCACGAAACCGAACAAGGACCCGCTGACGACCGCTGTCGGCGTCAACTACGCCGTGTACATCGACTAGGAGACCCGATGAGCGAGCCGAGCACGGAACGCGGCGGCCTCCGCGGGCGCTACTCCCGATGGCGGTCCCGGGCCCGCGGGCGCAGCACCCTGAAGGCGGCGTACGCGCAGGCGGCGCGAGACATCAAGCGCATGGACCCAGCGGTCCGGGAGCAGATCGGTCGCGCCAACCTGACCCCGACCGACCTGCAGCGCCTGGCCACCCAGCACGTCGCGGCGCAGTTCCGGCCGGGCAACTTCCAGGGCGTCTCGCAACGCCTCGGCGACGTGGCGGCCGACCGGATCCAGGCGTCCGGCCCCGCGCCCCGGCAGCCACGGCTGAGCCAAACCAGGAACCCGGTACGCCGGATCGCGCGCCGGTACTCGCGCTGGGGACGCAACGAGCGCCGCGGCACGAAGGCACTCAAGGCCGCGTTCCAACTGGCAGCGCGAGACGTGAAGAACACGAACCGCGACGTACAACTCGCCATCGGGCGCTCGACCCTGACCAGCTCCGATCTCGCGGCGATGGCGTCCGGGCGGATGGATGAGGTGTTCCGGCCTGGTGGGCGGTTCCAGGGTGGGCCCGGGCAGGTTGGGCAGGTTGGGCAGGTTGGGCAGCAGGCCGGGGCGGGGATGATTCAGTCGCGGGATGCGGCGCGGCAGGGGCCGGACCAGCTGACGCAGCGGATCACCGCCCTGCAGGAGTCGATCGCGGCGAACCAGGCACGGATGATCACCCTGATGGAGGAAACCAACCGCCTGCAGGCGGAAATGCGGCAGTTGCTCGAGACCCGCGTTCAGCAAATCGAACAGCAGATCGCCGACCTCAACCAGTCCATCACCCCCGAGCGAACCGCCGGCCAGCAAAACCAGCTCCCGGGTCGGCCGCTCGACGACAACGTCCGCCTGGACAACCCCGTCATCCAGACGGACAACCAACCGGGCCCGCAAACAGGCGAGCCCAACCCACAACAACCCCAGCCCGAACCTGGGCGAACCGGGCCCGAGCAGACCGGGCCCGAGCCGACCGGTCCCGAGCCGACCGGCCGGCAGCAGCCCGGTTCCCAGCAGCAGACGGGCGCACAGCAGCCGCAGACCGGTGCCCAGCAACCCCAGGCGGGCGCCCAGCAGCCGCAACCAGGTGCCCAGCCTGGCGCCCAGCAACCCCAACCAGGCGCGCAACAGCCTCGGACCGGTGTGCAGGAGCCCCAGCAGCGGGCAGGCGAGGGCCAGCGCGAGGGTGACGGCCAAGGCACGGGCGAAGGCGAGCGCGGAGAGGGACAGCGCGGCGAAGGCGAGCGCGGAGAGGGACAGCGCGGCGAAGGCGAGCGCGGAGAGGGCCAGCGTCCGCACACTGGCGATCAGCTCCTGAACGCGCACCGGCTCACCTACGACGGCGCGAGCCCACCACCTGGCGCCACTCCCCGCCAACAGCAGGGCCAACCATCAGTCGGCACCGGCGAGCAATCCGGCCGCCCACAACGCGGCCCACACGGCCCCACCCGCCCCTCCCCCACCCGAGACGGCCGCTGACCCACCCGGCCGGCCGCCCACCCCTCACGGTCACCCCGGTCGTGCCGACCGCCGCCGCGGGTACGCCGACCGCCGTTGTTCACCGGGTTCACACACCACACCTGCACGGTGGACCGCGGAAAACGCTCCTAGCCTCGGGATTTCACGTGGTTGGGGTTGTGTTCGGCGCGTAACGCACGGAAGTGCCTGTCTGGTGGGGGATTCTTGGCTTGTCGAAGGTCAA
>NZ_JBEZFT010000085.1:0-3180 GCF_040649595.1 Kribbella sp. NPDC048915
TCCGCCGCAAGGTGGGTTCACCCATCGTGTTGTGGGTTCCGTACCCTTCACACGGGTCAGGAACCCACAACACCGTGGGTGAACCCACCGTGTGGGAACGCGCGCGGCGTCCAGCGCGATCCAGCGTGGTCCAGCGCGGTCCAGTCCAGCGCGGTCGGGCGAGATCCAGCCCGGTCGGGCGAGGTCCAGCGTGGTCCAGTCCAGCGCGGTCGGGCGCGGTCCAGCGCGGTCGGGCGAGGTCGGGCGAGGTCAGCGCGGGCGCCGACTCGGTCATCCAGCCCCACCCACGGATCGGTCACAAGAGCCGGTTATCCGGCTGTCGGCGCGGCGTCGCGGTACTGGGCGCGGATCTCGGCCATCGGCTCGAGACCGGCGGCCGTGTACGTCGCGACCGCGCCGACGTTGCTGGCCGGCGTGACCGTGTAGACGCTCGAGGAACCCAGCTCCTGCAGGTGCTGCGCGCACGCGAGCACCATCGCGGTGCCGTATCCGCGGCCGCGGTGCAGGCGATGCACGCCCATCGGCTCGATGTAGCCGGGCCGGCCGGCGCCCGCGGACCAGACGGTCGCGGCAGCCACCGATTCGCCGAGCTTGTTGCGGAGCACGAGGCAGCGCGCGTCGGCGTACGGCAGGCCGTCGGACATCGCGAACCAGCGCTCGTTGGTGAACGTCGACCCGTCGAACGAGGCGCGCTGGACCGACACGCGCTCGTGCGCCTCCTCCGGGCCGACCACGTCCACCCTGGCGCCCGGATCCGGCACGGGCTCGGTCAGGTCGCGGCGCACCGGTACCCAGGGCGCGTCGGCGTTCCAGCCCTGCTTGAACAGCAGCTCCTGGACGAGCGCACCCATCGGCGTGTCGACGTACACCTTGCCGTCGATCAGCACGCCGTTCGCCGGCGCGGACACGTCGTCGACGATCCGGTGCGCCAACTCCTCGTCCCGCTGCACCTCGGGCGCGATCGACATCCGCAACCAGTCCGGCTCGTCCAGCATCCCGATCGCGACGATCTGCCCACCCCGCCGCCACACCCGCGTCGCCGCCGCCGTCCGATCCTCCCCGAACCGCCAGTACCACCCGAGATCCCCCGGATGCAGCTGCAGCGGGACGTCCTCCCGCGTCCACTCCCGCAACATCGCCACCACATCCCCCAGCTCCCCGATCCCGGGCGTACTCAACTCGATCGCCATCCCCCGATCACACACCACCACCCCACCCCAGCCAAACCGACCCACCGCGCCCACCGCCCGACCGCCCCGGGGCACTTTGTGCATGGGATCCGTGTTTTTCGGCCGCGAAAGTACGGATCTCGTGCACAAAGTGGGTTTTCCACAGGGGCTCCGACGGGTGGCTGCCGTTTCCGGGAGGATGGGGTGGGTGAAGCGGCTCGGGGACGACGTACGGGAGCGGCTGGCGCGCGGGCTGACGAGCCCACTACGCCATGCGGATCTGCTGGCGCTCGGCCTGCAGAAGTACGACGTGGAGCGGCTGCTGCGCCGTGGTGCGCTGCAACGCGCGTACGGGCGGTACGTCCGCGGCGACTCCGATCAACACCTCGCCCGCGCCGCGGCGGCGCAGGCGGCGCATCCGCGATCGGTCATCAGCCACTTCACAGCCGCCGAGCTCACCGGTCTCAGAACCTGGACGGACGCGGGCCGACGTACCGCACCGCACAAGGTCTGGCTCACGTGCGAACCCGGCCGCCGCCGCAACCTCAAGCGCACCGATGTCGTACTGCGCCGCGCCGGCCTGAGCGCCACGGATCTGCGCCTGCACCGCGGACTCTGGCTCACCTCAGACGCTCGTACGACGATCGACCTCGCCCGAGAACTGCCCCTGCGTGAGGCCGTCGTGACCGTCGACCACGCGCTCGCGAGCTCGGTGTCGCGCGCGGAACTCGAAGCGGTTCTCGATCGCCAGTCGCGCTGGCCCGGCGTACAGAACGCGCGGGCTGCTGTCGCGCTGGGCGATCCAGGCGCCGAGTCCGCACTGGAGTCGTACTCGCGGATGGTGCTCCTTTTCGGCGGGCTGCCGGCTCCGGTCCTCCAAGTGGAGTTCTGGGACGGGTACCGGTGGCTGACGATCCGCGTCGACCTCTGGTGGCCCGAGTTCCGTACCGTCGGAGAGGCCGACGGACTGGAGAAGTACGAGGCCGCGACCCCGGCCGAACGCCGCCGCCTGCTCCGCCGCGCCCATGAACGCGACCAGCGACTCGCTGACCTCGGCGTCGAGGTCGTCCATTTCGGCTGGGAAGATGCCGTCCACCACCCTGCGGACCTGGTCCGCCGGTTCGAGACCGCCTTCACCCGCGGCGCCCGCAGGACCGGCCCCGCCCCCACCTGGCGCCCCGCCACCCCCACCGCCCGCGCCGCCTAGCCACCACCACCGCGCCCCGCCCACCGCGACCGACCGCGACCCGCCGCGCCCCGCGCCCACCGCCGCCCGGCGAACGCCGCCCGTCGCCCCTCGCCCCTCGCCCCTCGCCCCTCGCCCCTCGCCCGTCGCGGCCGATGGTCCACGCAGTAGCGGCACTTTGTGCACCAGATCCGTACTTTTCGGCCGCGGAAGTACGGATCTGGTGCACAAAGTCGTCTTGACGGCACTGGGTGTGGTCGGTCGGGCGGTGCGCGTGGTGGACGGGGGCGAGCAGGTGTGAGGTGGCGCACGGTGGGGCGGGGGGCTTGTTTGCGATTTCGGGGGACCGGGCACGGGGCGAGGGCTAGTGACAATCGACGGATGGAGTGGGCTGTGCTGACCCTGACTGAGAACGCGACGCTGGTGATCAAGAGCATCACCGGGGTCGAGGGCGCGCCGGAGGGGGCCGGGGTGCGGATCTCGCAGGACAACCCGGCGGATCCGGCACTCGCGGTGACGACGACGGAGGCTCCGCAGCCGGGCGACCAGGTGGTCGAAGAGGCGGGCGCGCGGGTCTTCCTGGAGCAGAACGCGGCGAACGCACTGGACGACAAGATCCTGGACGCGGCAGTCGACGACAAGGGCGGTGTCGAGTTCCTGCTGGTCCCGCAGCCGGGCCCGGCGAACGGCCAGGCGCCGACGCCTTAAGACTTCCGGATCCGCACGCCGGCCGAGAACCATGAGCCTCGACCGGCGTGCTCACCACGTAGCGGCCGGTCCCTTCGAGGGGCGGGCGCGGGTGTGGTTGGGCCACCCACGGGTGAG
>NZ_JBEZFT010000085.1:3190-31436 GCF_040649595.1 Kribbella sp. NPDC048915
CTCTCCCCCCCCCGGGCGGCCACACCACTTCGGGGCCGGCCCCTCCGCGGGCCGCCCGCTTCTGTGGTTCGCCACCGCTCGGGTCAGACGGCAGTGCGTTGGGCGGTCCAACTGTTGTGCAGGCGGGTGTAGACGCCGCCGGCGTTGACCAGCTCACTGTGCGGCCCGCGCTCCACCACTTGGCCTTCGTCGAAGACCAGGACCTCGTCGGCGGCCTCGGCGGTGGAGAGGCGGTGGGCGATCGTGACCGACGTACGGCCGGTCATCAGGCGCTCCAACGCCGCGTTCACCCGGACCTCGGTGCCGGGGTCGACCGCGGACGTCGCCTCGTCGAGGACCAGCAGGTCCGGGTCCGCGATGTTCGCGCGGACCAGAGCGACCAGCTGTCGCTCCCCCGCCGACAACGACTCGCCGCGTTGGCCGACCGGCGATTGCAGACCGTCCGGCAGTGACTGCAACCAGTCCGTGAGACCGAGGGACTCGAAGGCGTCGAGTAGTTCGTCGTCGGTGACGTCGGGGCGGCCGAATCGTACGTTCTCGGCGAGTGACGCGTCGAACAGGTACCCGTCCTGCGGCACCATCACGACCCGCTCGCGCAGCGACTCGAACGAGATCTCCCGCGCGTCGACACCGTCCAGCTTGACCGCGCCGGAGGTTGGATCCATCAACCGGGTCAGCAACTTCGCGAACGTCGTCTTCCCGGACCCGGTCTCACCAACGACCGCGACGCGACGGTGCGGCTCGATCCGTACGTCGACGTCGCGCAGCACCAGCTCACCCTCGGGGTAGGCGAACGAGACGTCGTCGAACTCGACCGTGATCGGCCCCCGCTGCTGCCGTACGCCGTCCTCGCCCGGATCCGCGACATCCGCCGGCGTGGCGATCACGCCGAGCACCCGGCGCCAGCCCGCGAACGCGCTCTGTGCGTCGGTCAGCACCTGGGTGGCGATCTGCACCGGGTCCGAGAACAGCGACACCAGGAACATGAACGCGAGCAGTTCCCCCAGGGTCGCCTGGTTCGCGACGCCGAGCAGTACGCCGACGGTCAGAACGCCCGCGTTCGCAAGCCCCGCGGCGAGACCGCCGATCGAGAACGTCAGCCCGGTGAACGCCTGGGCCCGGGTGGCCGTCTTCCGGTAGTCCTCGATCGTCGCGTCGATGCGCTCCTGGGTACGCCGCTCGATCGCGTACGACCTAACCACCTGCGCGCCGACAACCGGCTCCGCGATCGCCGACAGCATTTCGCCGACCTTCGCCCGCACCACGCCGTACGCCGAGGACATCAGCCGCTGCAAGTACTTCAGGCTCGCGAACAACGGGATGAAGCACAGCAGCACGACCAGCGCGAGCTGCCACGAATACACGAACATGACGACCGTCGCGAGCAGCATCTGGCCGATGCTGACCAGGAAGATGAACCCGCCGAACTGCAGGAACTGCGACACCGTGTCGACGTCCGACGTGACCCGGCTGACCAGTGCGCCGCGGCGCTCGGTGCTCTGGGTCAGCACCGGCAGGTCGTGCACGTGCCGGAACGCCTTGATCCGCATCGTCGCCAGGCCGTGCTCGGAGTTGATCGCCAGCCGCACGGTCGTCAGGTACGACGCGCCCGCGGTGAGGATCACGCCGAGCGCGCAGATCAGGCACATCCAGGCGACGTACGACATGTCCGGGCCGCCCGCTGCGGACAGGCCGCGGTCGATGGTCTGCTGGACCGCGATCGGTACGACGATCCGCCCCGCGGTCATGATCAACGCGAGGATCCCGGTCAGCCACCACCCGCGGGACAGCTCGGGTGAGACCTTGAGGCCGTCCTTGAGGGTCTGCAGGCCGCCGACGTTGTCGCCGTGGTCCAGCCGGCTCGCTTCCGCCGCGCTCACGCGGAGGCTCCTTCCGCGTCGAGGTCGTCCAGGTCGTCGTCGATCTCCGCCTCCAGGTCCGCCTCTTCCTGACGGCGTTCGGCGTCCTTCTCGTAGGCGTCGACCAGGTCCCGGTAGGCGGGCGTCGACGCCTGCAGCTCGGCGTGCGTGCCGTGCGCGACGACCCGGCCCTCGTCCAGGAACAGCACCTCGTCGGCGAGCGAGATCGTCGCCTTCCGGTACGCAATCACCAGCACGGTCGTCGCCGCACCGGCGTCGTCCTGCACGGCGGTCCGCAGCCCGGCGAGGATCCGCGCCTCGACCTGCGGGTCGACCGCGCTGGTCGCGTCGTCGAGGATGAGCAGCCGCGGCCGCCGGACCAGCGCCCGCGCGAGTGCGATCCGCTGCCGCTGACCGCCGGACAGCGTCGTCCCGCGCTCGCCGACCTTGGTGTCCAGGCCGTCCGGCAGCGCCTTCACGAAGCCGTCGCCCTGCGCGATCCGCAGCGCGTCCCAGACGTCGTCGTCGCTGAAGTCGCCGCCGAGCGTGATGTTGCCGCGAATCGTGTCGTCGAACAGGAAGGCGGTCTGCGCGACCAGCGCGACCGATCCGGCGAGCTCGTCGCGGGCCAGGTCGCGCAGGTCGATCCCGTCGACCTTCACCGCGCCCTGCTCCGGGTCGACCAGCCGGGTGAGCAGCGTGGTCAGCGTCGACTTCCCGGCACCGGTCGGCCCCACCACCGCGACCGTACGGCCGGGCGCGACGGTGAAGTCGACTCCGGCGAGTACGTCGCGCTCCGGCAAGTACCCGAACCGCAGGTCGGTCACCTCGACCTCGGCCGCCTTCGTCGAGGTCAGCCGCTGATCGCCGTACTCCGTCCCGCCTTCGGCCGTGAGCACGCGCTGCACGCGGTCCCAGCCGACGACCGACCGCGGCAGCTCACCGAGGACCCAGCCGAGCGCCCGGATCGGGAACCCGATCAGCGTGAACAGGAACGCCACCTGGACCACATCGCCCGCGTCGGCGGCGCCGGAACGCACCCGCCCGACACCGACCAGCAGCACCGCGAGCACGCCCAGCCGGGGCAGGCCGTCGATCACCGGGTCGAACATGCCGCGGGCTTTGTTGACCGCGATGTTCGCGTCCCGCAGCGCGTACGTCGGGCCGCGGAAGCGCTCGGTCTCTGCCGCCTCGCGGCCCAGCGTCTTCACCACCAGCGCGCCGTCGAACGACTCGTGCGCGACCTCGGAGACGTCGGCGCGCAACTGCTGCGCCCGCGTCGCGAGCGGCTGCAGGTACCGCTGGAAGATCACGTTCGCCACGAAGACCAGCGGGAACACCAGACAGCCGACCAGCGCCAGCCAGACGTCGGCCGCGAACATCGCGACGGTCGCGAACACCAGCATCGCGATCACGCCGATCGCCATCGGCAGCGGCGCGATCACGAACCAGGTCGACTCCACGTCGGCGTTGGCGTTCGACAGCAACATGCCGGTCGAGTGCTGGTGGTGCCACTCCAGCGGCAGCTTCAGGTACTGCCGGGTGACCCGCCGCCGGTACGTCGCCTGCAGCCGGAACTGCATGATGCCGGCCCCGAGCCGCCGCCCGACCACGCCGATCGCGTTCAGGATCGCGATCCCGATGAACAACCCGATCAGCGACGCGATCGCGCCGAAGGTGGTGTCGCCGCGCTCGAACGCGGGCCGCAGCACATGGTCGGTCGCCCAACCGAGGGCCCAGCCGCCCGCCACGGTCATCGCCCCGTACAGCATCGCGGCCAGAACGGACAGCGCGAAGATGCCCGGCTCCTCCCAGATCGCCACCCTCAGTACCGCGAAACCGCGCCGGGTGACGCTGCCCCTTTCCGGGACCTTCGGGACAGGCACGACACGCTCCAGAGGACAGTCAGGTGCAACAGCTGGACACAGGCATGACAACGATTGACATTCTGCCACCACCACCCGACAACTACGATCGAGATTGTGACCGACTACAGCCGGGTGGAACGCCTCGCTCTGTGTGACCTCTTCGACCAGGTCGGGCCTGCCGCCCCGACACTCTGCGACGGCTGGGACGCCTATGACCTCGCGGTGCACCTGTACGTCCGCGAGGCCGATCCGATGGCCGGTCCGGGGATCATGATCCCGGCGCTGTCCGACACCACCGAGCGCCGGATGCAGCGGGTCAAGCAGCGCTACAGCTTCGCCGAAGTGGTCGACAAGGTCCGCAACGGTCCGCCGCCGGTCTCGATCTATGCGCTGCCGAAGCTCGGGCACCAGCTGAACACGACGGAGTACTTCGTCCATCACGAGGACGTCCGCCGGGCCCAATCGTCGTACGACGCCCGCACCCTGCCCGCCGCGCAGCAAGACGGGCTGTGGAAGGCGATCCGGCTGGCCGCGAAGACGATGACCCGTAAGTCGCCGAGCGGTCTGGTGTTGCGGCGGCCGGACGGTACGACGGCGGTCGCGAAGCGTCCGAACGAGTTCGGGTCGGTCACCGTGACGGGCGAGCCGGGTGAGCTGGTGCTGTTCTGCTTCGGGCGGCAGCAAGTGGCCGACGTCGAGCTGGACGGTGATCCGGAGGCTGTGCAACGGCTCCGGAACGCCTCATTCGGCGTGTGACTTCTTCCGGTTGCGCCGACGCCGGATCACGCCGCTCAACGCGGTGGTCAGGATGACCAGCACGATCGCCGCGACAACGCCCTCCCACGGATCGTCGAACAGCGCGTACCCGACCAGGCCGATCGCCATGTAGACCGCCGCCCACAGCGACGACGCGGCCAGGTCCACCACCGCGAAGCGCTCCCACCGATAGCCGGCCAGTCCGGCCGCGAGCAGCACCGGCACCCGGCCGCCCGGGATCAGCCGCGAGGTCAGCAACACGGAGACCTCGTGCGAGGACAGCCGATCGCGCAGCGAGTCCAGCGAGCCGTTGTTGCGCAGCCAGCCGACGCGCCCGGCCAGCCGCTCGCCCCCGAAGCGGCAGCCGGCGTACACGATCAGGTCCCCGACGTACGCGCCCGCGGTGCCCGCGATCAGCACGCCGACCAGCCCGATCGGGTTGCTGTGCGAGGCCAGTACGGCGCCTGCCGACACCGCGGCGCCCGTCGGCAGCACCGGCAGGACGGCACCGAGCAACACCGCTCCGGCCAGCACGATCAGGTACCAGAGGTCGAACTTGGGATCCCCGGTCATCCGGGCACCTCGATCGACGCACCGGGCACCAGAACCTCCACCTTCACCGCAGGATCCACCTCGGTCATCGCGGTCTTGAAGCGGTCCCCCGGTGGCAGGAACAACTCCGGCTTGATCCAGTCGCAGCCGATCGGCCAGAACGTCCCGAAATGTACCGGCACCGCCGTCGACGCACCGACCCGACGCACCGCTTCGGCGGCCCGCACCGGGTCCAGATGCCCCGCGCCGAGCGACGGCCCCCAGCCACCGACCGGCACCAGCGCGAGGTCCACCTGTCCGGCCTCGGCGGCGAGTCCGTCGTACAGATCGGTGTCACCGGCGAACCAGACGCTCGGCGAACCGTCGATCCGGTAGCCGAGCGCCGGCGCCGAGTACCCCGACCAGGGCAGCCGGCGGCCGTCGTGGTGCGCGGTGACCGCGGTGATCTCGAGCCCGCCGATCCGCACCTGGTTCCCGGGAGCGACCTCGATGCAGCGGTCCGAGTACGCCGCTCCGCGGTCGGCGTGGACCAGCTTGGCCGCACCGCGCGGCACGATCAGCGCGGCGTCGGGCGCGATGAACGACAGCGACGTGAGGTGCAGGTGGTCGGCGTGCAGATGCGAGACCAGCACCGCGTCGCACTCCCCCGCCTCGGGCGCCGGGGCCGGGCCGCGGCGGCGGCGCAGGTGCGCGATCCGCGATGTCAGCACCGGATCGGTGAGCAGTCGGGTGCCGTTCGCCTCGATGGTCGTCGTGGCATGACCCCACCACGTCACTCGCATGGGACTCGCACGCTCTCAGGCCTCCACTTTCGACTCGACCGGCTTCTCCAGGCCCTCGCGATGCCCAAGCTTCTCCAGCCAGTCGATCAGCACCCGGTGCACCGCGTCGGAGCCTACGGGAGGCTCGTCCAGCCGCCAGCGGCTCGGGTGCACCAGGACCGCCTCCGTCTGCCAGCCGCCGATCCCGCCGTGGCAGCCGACCAGCTCCTCGAACGCCGCCACCTCGTGGGTGTACTCGTCCAGCCGGCTCACCACCACCAGGTCGCCGTTGTGCGGCATCTCCGCCTGCCGGAGCATCGACGCGGCCGCGAGTTCGCCGTACGGCGTCAGCGGGTCTTCCCCCTCGACCCGGCCGGTGCGCAGCACCCGGACGCCGGCCCGCCCGATCGCGACCGGGCCCTCGGCCAGCGAGTCGACCACCACGAACCCGATGCCGGGATGCGTCGCAAGGCCCGGGATCAGCTTCGGGTGCAACGACTCGATCTCCTCCAACGGCACCCGCCCGGGCGTCGTCGCGAGGTAGATCAGGGCGAGGTTGCCGGACGCCGTGACGACCATCTGCTCGTCCGCGGCGACCTGCGGCTCGCAGTCCTTCGGGCCGAGCGACACCTCGCCGGTCTTCGCGTGCAGCGCCTTCCGGGTCACGGTGCCGGCGACGCTGCCGCGCATGCTCAGCTCGGTGAGGAACGCGTTGACCGGGCCCCAGCCTTCGGACTTGCCGACGGCCTGGACCGGCTCCTTGGTGGTGTCGACCAGGTCGTCGACCACCTCGGCGAGCGTCCGACCGTACCGCTGGAGGAACGTCGAGCCCTGGCTCTGGCCGTGGTCGGACAGCACGACCAGCTCGTACGAGTGCGGGAGGGTGTCGATGATCCGCTGCAGCGCGCCGAGCACCCGATCCAGTCCCTCGAGGGTCTGCAGGGACTCGGCGCGGGTCGGACCGGCGTGGTGCGCGACCTCGTCGTAGTCGACGAAGTCGCAGTAGATCACCGGCGTGCCCTTGACCAGTTCGTCGGTGATCAGCGAGACGTTGAGGTCGCGGAGCAGGACGTTGGTCACCGCGCGCAGGAAGATGTACGCACCGCCGCGCTTGACCCGCGGGACGAGCCGCCGGACGCGCTGCCGGCGGGCTTGGTGCAGTTCCTTGATCATCTCGGCCACACACAGCACCAGACCGCGGGCAGCGCCCTGCGGACTGGAGAAGAACCGGACGTAGCCGCGGCTGCGGCTGTTCGGAAGGCCGGCCCGGCTGAACACCAGCTCGCACTTGGCCGCGTCACCGGACCAGTTGTTGCTGATACTGACACCGCCGTCGGCGAGCAGGCCGCGGCCGGTCGACATCCGGGCCTCGATCTCCGCCGCGTCCCGGCCGCGGTTGGTGACCATCACCCGGCCGGTCTCCTTCTCGTACCACCGGAAGGCCGGGATGTGCCGCGAACCACCGTGCAGGATCCCGGCCTGGCTGGCCGGCGTGGTGGCCGGTACGCCGGTGTGCCAGGACAGCATCGAGTGCCGGCCGTCCCGGATCCAGCCGCCCAGGTTCGGCAGGTTGCCGGCCAGCACCATCCAGTTCAGCAGGGGTGCGGACAGGCCGTCGATCTGGATGATCAGCATCCCGGTCTTCGGCGCGGGCTGGATCCGCCGGGCCCGCCGATGCACGCCGCGCATCACCTCCGCGACGTACGCGTCGTCACTGCCCGCATACGCGACCCAGCCGACGAAGGCGCTCACCGACGACATCACAATCGCGACCAGCACCGGTGCCTCGACGCCGCCGTGCAGGTTCACCCCCGGGTCGACGGTGATGCCGAGGTACACCACCGCGAACTGCGACAGCAGCCCGCCGACGAGCACGCCGATCGACCCGATCAGCACCGCGATCCCGGCCAGGATCCAGCGCATCAGCACCGAGAACAC
Source organism: Kribbella sp. NPDC048915 (assembly GCF_040649595.1). NCBI lineage: Bacteria > Bacillati > Actinomycetota > Actinomycetes > Propionibacteriales > Kribbellaceae > Kribbella > Kribbella sp. NPDC048915. Next base: position 10,925 of record NZ_JBEZFT010000085.1, read on the forward strand.
CGCCAGCAGCACGACCAGCCGCAGGATCGGCAGCCGGCCGTCGCTGCTGATCTGTGGCAGCAGCCAAAACGTGATCGTCAGCGAGATCAGTGACGCCAGCCCGCCGAACAGCATCGCCTGCAGGCCCCGTCCGGTGCCGCGCAGGTCGATCCACACCGGCCGTCTGCGCCGGTCCTTCGACAGTTGCTCTGGTGGTTTCGCCATCGCCCGCTTCGTGCTCCCCGTACGTCTCGTCGTGCAGTACGAGCGTACGGGGTCGCACGGACGGATCGATGACACCTTCGTCAGGTGCCGCTACTGCACTTCGAGGTAGTCGACCTCGGTGTAGAGGGTGCCTTTCGTCAACCGGATCGTGTTCCAGCCGGCGTTCAGCGTGATCGAGACCGAGCTCTGCCGCCAGTTGTCCCAGCCGGTGACCGGGTAGCTGACCGACCCCGCGTTGTTGCCGTTGACAACGAGCCCGTGGCTCGCGGTCGCCGCGGACCCGTTGGCGTACGCGACATGCAGCGTGTAACCGCCTGCCACCGGGGCGTACACGGTGTTCTGCACCCAGGAGTCGGCGTAGTCGATGTACGCGACGACCTTCCCGTCCGAGGCACCGGCGGCGTTGGACCGGACGACGCAGTGGTTCAGCGTGCCGCGCTCGGCCTCGTACCGGACCCGGCTGCCACGCACCACCGGGTAGTCGTTGGCGTACCCGATGTCGGCGACGTACAGATGCCGGCCGTTACCGACCCAGCCGTGGACGAACACCTTGCCGCCGACGATGTCGGCACCGCCCGGACCGCAGATGTGGTTGTCGAACGTCGCCGTCGTCAGCAACGGCCGGTACGCCGTCGTCCACGGTCCGCCGAGCGTCGCCGAGGTCGCGTACGACGTCAGGTAGTTGCAGTCGGTGTACCCGCCGCCGGAGAAGAACAGCACGTACTGACTGCCGCGCCGGACGATGTCGGGCGCCTCGATCACGCTGCTCGACGTCAGCAGCGCGGTGTTGCCGCCGACCAGCGTGCGGCCGTTGTCGGCGGTCCTCGTCAGCCAGAGTGTCGACGCCTGCCCGATCGCGTTGCCGTCGTTCTTCCAGACCAGGTAGCGGGTGCCGTCGGTGTCGACGAACGTGTTCGCGTCGATCGCGCCGCCGAGGTTGAGCGGGCAGATCAGCGGCGTCGTACCGACCGGCTGGAACGGGCCGAGCGGATTCGTGGCGGTGGCGACTCCGATGCACTGCCGGCCGGACGCCTTGTGCCAGGCGGTGTAGGTGAGGGTGTAGGTGCCGTCGAGGTTCGGGTACACGTCCGGCGCCCAGGTGCGGCCGGGCTGGGCCCAGGCACTCGAGGGACCGCCGGGCATCGCGTCACCGCGGACCGTCCACGGGCCGTTGGCGCTCGGCGCGGTCGCGACCGGCAGGGTGCCGCGGGCGCCGTTGGTCGCGTAGGCGTACCAGGTCCCGTTCTGCTCGAAGACGTCCGGATCGGGGAAGTTCTCGCCGATGATCTCGGCCGGGAAGACGGCTGCGGTCGTCGCAGCCTGGGTGGGTGTGGTCAGGAAGGCCGCGAGGCCGAAGACCGCCAGCGCAGCGGTCAGAAGTCGTCGCATGGAGGGACTCCTCAGGTGGGGCGGATACCTGTGCGACCAACTTTTCCATCGATTCACCTGAAACGCCATGCCGGAATCCCTGGACCCGGGAGGCCACCGGGCGGAGACTGCCGCTAGTAGATTTCCGCCTGCCTTCTAGGAGTGCTTCGTGAGTCGTTTACCGAAAGGGATGATCGCCGCGGTCGCGGCGGTCGCGGCCGCCGTGGGTGGAGTCGTGACCCAGTCCGCCGGCGCCCCCGCCGCGGTCCAGGAGACCGCACTGCAACAGCGGCTCGACGGTCTGCTGAACGACAGCCGGTACGACGGATCGCAGGTCGCGCTCGTGGTGCGCGACGCGACCACCGGCGAGACCCTGTACGACCGCAACGGCGCGCAGCGGATGCTGCCCGCATCGAACACCAAACTGTTCTCCTCGACGGCCGCGATGCACGTGCTCGGGCCGTCGTACCGCTTCCACACCGACGTGCTCGCCACCGCACCCGTCCGCGGTGGACAGCTGCTCGGCAACCTCTACCTGAAGGGGTACGGCGACCCCACCGCGCTCGAGTCCGACTACGTCGCGCTCGCGAAGCAACTCAAGGCCGCCGGCGTCAAACGGGTGCACGGCGACCTGATCGCCGACGACACGTACTTCGACCACGTCCGCCTCGGTGACAGCTGGGCGTGGGACGACGAGCCGTTCTACTACAACGCCCAGATCTCCGCGCTGACGCTGGCGCCGAACACCGACTACGACTCCGGTACGGCGATCGTCGAGAGCCGCCCCGGCGCCACGGTCGGTGCTCCGGTGCAGCTCGGCCTGGTGCCCGCCAACGGCGTACTGAAGCTCGTCAACACCGCGACCACCGGTGCGGCCGGGTCGTCGAACACGCTGAGCATCGAGCGCGACCACGGCACCAACGTGGTCCGGGTGACCGGCTCGGTGCCGCTCGGCGCGTCGGTCGGCCAGGAGTGGGTGACCGTGTGGGAGCCCGAGTTGTACGCCGCCGACGTGTTCAAGCGCGCGCTCGCCGCGCAGGGCATCACGGTCAGCGGCAAGATCAAGAACGCGGCGACGCCGGCCGGTGCAGCCCGACTGGCCCGGGACGAGTCGATGACGGTCGGCGAGCTGATGACGCCGTTCCTCAAGCTGTCCAACAACATGCACGCCGAGACCCTGGTCAAGGCGATGGGCGCCGTCGCCGAAGCCGAGGGCAGCTGGTCCGCCGGGCTCGGCGTCGTCACCGACTACGCGAAGAGCCTCGGGGTCGACACAAGCCGGATCCGGCTGTCCGACGGCTCCGGTCTGTCCCGCAAGGTCAATGTCACCGCGGACTCCATCACCGACGTCCTGATCGGTGCACAGCAGGAGCCTTGGTGGCAGCAGTGGTACGACGCCCTGCCGATCGCCGGTAACCCGACCCGGTTCGTCGGCGGCACGCTGCGCAGCCGGATGCAGAACACACCGGCCGCGAACAACCTGCACGGCAAGACCGGTTCGCTCACCGGTGTCACGTCGCTGTCCGGGTACGTGACGACGGCGGACGGGCGCAAGCTGGTGTTCTCGATGATCAGCAACAACTACCTGACCAGCCCGCGCTCGATCGAGGACGCGGTCGGCGTGACCCTGGCGTCCTGGTCCGACGAGAACCCACCGGCCGCCGTACCGAACAACTTCCGCAAGGCTCAGTCCACCACCTGCGAACTCGAGTGGGACAAGGCCTGCTGATCCGCTGGACCTAATCCGTTCGACAGTGCGGCGGTCGTTCCCGACGATGTGGGAATGACTGCCGCACTCCCCACTCCCCCGGCTGGCTACACCGCTCGCGCAATGCGGCTGGAGGACGCTCCACTGATTGCACAGCGGTCGGCCGTTCACACCTCCGCACTGCTCGGGTTCGCGAAGCACAGTGCCGAGGATGTGGCCAACTATCTGCGGGATCCTGGGGTGGACCTGGCGACGGACGGCTGGATGGTGCAAGGGCCGGACGGGTTCGCGGGATCGGCCACCGCGGTGGCGATCACCGGTGGCACGCACGTGAACGTCGACATCCTCGGCGAGGAGCCGGCCGTGCTCGGCTGGTTGCTGGATCAGGCCGAGCGCCGGGCACACGAGGTCAGTCAGAGCACCGGACGGCGGGAGGTCGTCGTCAGGCTCGGCGTGATCCGTCAGGACGCGCGGCTCGCCGCGGTTGTCAGAGCTCGTGGCTACGCGGTCGGTACGTCGGTGCACCGGATGCGGATCACCTTCGACGGTCCGGTGGCGCCGCCCGCCGTACCGGACGGTGTCGTCGTACGCCGCGGCGCACCGGACGAAGCGTCTCGCCGGGCCGCCCACGCCGTACTGATGGAGTCGTTCGCAACTCAGCCCGGGACACTCCCCCGGCCGTTCGCGGAATGGGTCGCGTCGCGGGAGAGCCGGTCCACGTTCGACTGGTCGCAGGTGACGATCGCCGAGCTCGACGGCCGGCCCGTCGGCATGACCGAGTGCAACGACAACTTCGTCAGCACCGACAACTGCGGGTACGTCGGGCGGCTCGCCGTCGTCCCGCCGGCCCGCGGCCGCGGCCTCGCCAAGTTCCTGCTCCGGGACGCCTTCGCCGTCGACCACGCCGCCGGTCGCACCGGCACGATCCTGCACGTGGACTCGAGCAACCCGACCCCCGCCGTCGCGCTCTATACCGGCGCCGGCATGGGCCCCGACGTGATCAGTGACATCTGGACGCGCACGATCGAGATCTGAGAGGTTGCTCTCAGAGTTCTGAGAGATTACTCTCGAAACATGTCTCTCAGGAATCCGTACGGCGATTTCGAGATCACCGACCCGCAAGCGATGCGGGCGTTGGCGCATCCGGTCCGGCTCGCCGCGCTCAGCTACCTGCAGCGCAACGGCCCGGCGACCGCGACGCAGCTGTCCGAGCACGTCGGCGCCTCCCCTTCCGTGACCAGCTGGCACCTGCGGCACCTCGCCAACTTCGGTCTCGTCCACGACGGGCCGCCGCCGAGCGGCTCCGACCGCCGCCAGCGCTGGTGGTACGCCGTCGCCCGCGGTTTCCGGTACGAGATGCCGGACACCGCGGAAGGCGCCGAGGCCGGCCGGCTGCTGCGGACCGAGATCATGAACCAGGCCCTCGAAGCCGTGCAGGACTGGCTGGTCGGCGCCGAGCCGCACCTGGATCCGGAGTGGAGCCGCCGGGCCGGCTCTGCCAACACCCTGCTGCTCGCCACCCCGGACGAGATCGAGGCGATCGAGGACGCGATCGAGCAGCTGCTGGCCCCGTACGTCGAGCGGCACACCACCGGCGACGTCCCCGCGGACGCCCGCCCGGTCCGGCACCTGCGCTTCTCCTTGCCAGAGGCAACAGAAGCAGGGCCCGAGGCAACAGGCACCGCACCCGTCAAGGAGTCCAGAGCAACGGAGTCCGAGTGAGCACCGCGACCACCGCCGGGCTGTGGCGGGACCGGCGGTTCCGGACCTTCTGGTCAGCGCAGGGCGTTTCGGAGTTCGGCGACCGGATCACCGAGCTCGCGCTGCCGCTGATCGCGGTCACGATGCTGGACGCCTCCCCCAGCCAGGTCGGGTTCCTGACCGCGGCGGTCTGGCTGCCGAACCTCGCGTCGCTGTTCATCGGCGCCTGGGTCGATCGTCGACCCGACAAGCGGCCGCTGATGATCGCCGCGGACCTGATCCGGACCGTCGTCCTGCTCACCCTGCCCGTCGCGTACTGGCTCGATCTGCTGACGCTCGGGCATCTCTACGTGATCGCGATCCTCGCCGGTACGGCGCACGTGATGTTCAACACGGCGTATGCGGCGTTCTTCGTCCGGCTCGTCGCGCGGGAGGACTACCTCGAGGCGAACAGCAAACTGTCCGCGACGCGGTCGATTTCGTTCATGGGCGGGCCGGCGCTCGGCGGTCTGCTGGTGCAATGGCTGACGGCGCCGTTCGCGATGATCGCCGACGCGTTGACCTTCGTGTTCTCCGCGATCCAGCTCAGCCGGCTCGACGTCGAACCGGCCGTCACCGAGGAATCGAGCGAACCGCTGCTGCGCCGGGCGGCCGCCGGCATGCGCTACGTGCTGAAGCACCCGTATCTGCGCCCGGGCCTCGCCTGCGCGACGACCGTGAACTTCTTCAACCTGATCAGCTTGGCGCTGCTGGTGCTGTTCGCGAGCCGCAACCTCGGGCTGTCGGCCGGCGTGATCGGTGTGGCGCTCGGCATCGGCGCCTCGGGCGGCCTGCTCGGTGCGGTGTCCGCGTCGCCACTCAGCCGGCGACTCGGTGCCGGTCCGGTCATCGCCTTCGGCGCGGTCGTCTTCCCGGGTTCGGTCGCGATCGCCGCACTGGCCGACGGTCCGACCTGGGTGAAGGCGGCCGCGCTGGCAGTGGCCGAGTTCGTCGGGGCCTTCGCGGTGATGTGCTTCGACGTACCGCTGAACTCACTCGAGGCGGCCGTCGTGCACGAGCACATGCGGAGCCGGGTGGCCGGGGCGTTCAGCACCATCAACTACGGCATCAGGCCGCTCGGCGCGGTCGTCGGAGGGTTCCTCGGCACCTGGATCGGTGTCCGGGAAACCCTCCTCGTGTCCGCCGCCGGCGGCCTGCTGTCGGTGCTGTGGCTGATCGGTACGCCGATCATCCGCGCCCGGGAACTGACCGGCCTGGAGCCGCCCGAGCTGTAGTGATTCCGAGCGGTCAGTCGTGGACGGCGCGGTCGGCGAGGTCCTCGACGTCGTCCACCTTCGCGACGGTCCGGCGCAGCGGGACCTCCTTGATGAACAAGACCGCGACCAGGCTGACCACGGCACACGCGGCCGAGATCAGGAAGATCCGCCCGGTGGCGTCGCCGTACGCGTGCCGGACCAGTTCGGCCAGTTGCGGCGGCAGGTTCTTCACGTCGAGCAGGCTGGTTCCGTCCGAACCGCCCTCCTGCAGCTTGCGCGCCGCCGCGGCACCGTTCGGTCCGGCCGCGACACCGGCGATGATCAGGTCCTTGACCCGGGCCGCGAGCACAGCGCCGAGAGCCGAGACACCGATCGCGCCGCCCAGGCTGCGGAAGAACGCGACGCTCGCCGACGAGGCGCCGATCTGGGTGACGTCGACGGTGTTCTGAACGGCGAGGACGAGGTTCTGCATCGTCATGCCCATGCCGAGACCCATCGCCAGCATGCCGAGCCCGACGATCCAGTACGGCGTCGCGTGGTCGATCGTGCCGAGGACGAGCAGACCGGCCAGCAACAAGATGCCACCGGCAACGAGGTACCGCTTCCACTTGCCGTACCGGGTGATCAGCTGCCCCGACCCGGCCGAGCCGATGAACGAACCGAGCATCATCGGAATCGTCAGCAGACCGGCCTCAGTCGGGCTGTAACCGCGGGCGATCTGGAAGTACTGCCCGAGGAACAGCGCACTGCCGAACATCGCGATCCCGACCGCCAGGCTGGCGACGATCGCCAGCGCAGTGGTCCGCTCGCGGACGACCTTCAGCGGAACCAGCGGCTCGGCCGCGCGGTTCTCGACCAGGACCGCGAGGAAGCCGACGACCAGCGTGCCGCCGACGAAGAGCGCGGACTCCCAAGAGACCCACGCGAAGTCCGACCCGGCGAAGGTGACCCAGAGCAGCGGCAGGCTGGCCGCGATGCTGATCAGTACCGCACCGAGGTAGTCAATCCGGACCTTGCGCTTCAGCAGCGGCAGCCGCAGGTACTTCTGCAGGACCACCAGGCTGACCACGGCCAGCGGGACGCAGACGTAGAAGCACCAGCGCCAGCCGAGCCACGAGGTGTCGACGATGACGCCGCCGATGAGCGGGCCGCTCACCGTGGCGACCGCCATCACGGCACCCATGTAGCCGGAGTACCGGCCGCGGGACCGGGGCGGGATCGCGGCGCCGATGATGGCCTGGGCGAGCGCCATCAGACCGCCCATCGCCAGGCCCTGCAGTACCCGGGCGCCGATCAGGAACGGCACATTGTGCGCCATCCCGGCCAGCGCCGACCCGATCACGAAGACCGAGATCGCCACCTGGACCAGCAGTTTCTTGCTCATCAGGTCGGACAGCTTGCCCCAGATCGGGGTGGACACCGTCGTGGCCAGCAGGCTCGCGGTCAGCACCCAGGTGTACTGCGTCTGGGTGCCTTCGAGGTCCGCGATGATCGTCGGCAGGGCGTTGCTGACGATCGTCGAGCTGAGCATCGCCGTGAACAGCGCGGCGAGCAGTCCGATCAGGATTTCGAGGATCTCGCGATGGGTGAGTTCCGGTGCAGCGGGCGTGGGCTGCGGCCGGGTCTCGGTGACAGTCATCAGTCTCCAGTCTTGGGGTTTCGCCTCACGACCTGGTTGGCCTCGGTGATCGCCGCGGCGACGCGCTGCATGGTTTCAGCGGCCGCGAACAGGGCGTCGTCGTCGAGGTCCGCCAGCGCGGTTCTCAGCTGCCGGGTGTAGGAGGAGTAGAGCGCCTCGAGCTGGGCCTTGCCTTCGGCGGACAGGCTGACCAGCCCGACGCGCGCGTCGGCCGGGTCCGGACGACGGCTCACCAGGCCGTCGGCCTCCAGCGCGGTCAGTTGCCGGCTCACCACGGACGCATCGACGCCGAGCTTCGCGGCGATCTCGCCGCCACGCTGCTCGCCGTCCTTCCGCAGCACCTTGAGCACACTCGCGTCCGACCGGCGCAGCCTGCCGTCGCTGGTGAGTTGCCGGTGCTCGATACACCGCACGGCCCGGACCAGGGCGCTCACCGATTCGAGCACCTCCTGGGCGGCCGCATCCCGCTCTGCCCCCGGGACAAGGGGTTGCTGAGCTAGTTGCATAACCCAACTATATACCTCGATAGTTGGTTTCTGCAACCATCGCCAGGCTGGCCCGCGTCATATACCCAGAGTGACAGCTTGCTCGGTCCAGGCGGGAATTGGTCACGCATCGCGATGATCGGTCCAGGATGCGCCGAGTGGGCCCGACGTACGGCGGAGCACCGCAGTCTTTGGGGAAGGGCTCAAGATGGGTGAGGTCAGCCGAGGTGAGTGGCCAGCCGAGGTGAGTGGTCAGCCGAGGTCGGCGTTGAGGCGGGCCAGCAGGCGGCCGAGGTCGGCGAGGTCCGTCGGGTTCCAGCGGTCGAGGATCGCGCGGAACTCGGTCTGCCGCTGGGCACGCATGGCCTCGTACCGTTCGGCGCCGGTGGCGGTGAGCCTGAGCAGACGGGCGCGACCGTCGTCGGGGTCGCCGACGCGTTCGATCAGGCCGAGCTTCTCGAGCTGGTGGATCCCGCGGCTGACGGTCGACTTGTCGAGGCCGAGGACGTGCGCCACGTCGGACGCCCGCACGCCGGCGCCGTTGCCGGTACCCAGCTCGATCTGGGAGATCAGCGCGTAGCCGGCCGCGTCCATCTCCGGATGCACCCGGCGGGCGAGCCGCAGCGACGCCGACCGCGAGCGCCGGAACAGCGCCGACAGCTCCTGCTCGATCGCCGCGACCAACTGCGCCGAGTGCTCCATCTGGCCAGACTGCCCCGACTGCCCCGACTGCCCCGACTGCCCGGACTGCTTCGGGTGCTCGACCTGCATGCTCACCGGACCACGATCCCGGCGTCGCGGAGTGCCTTCTTCACGTCGGAGATCCGGAAGTCGCCGAAGTGGAACACGCTCGCCGCGAGCACGGCGTCCGCGCCCGCCTGCACCGCGGGCGGGAAATGCTCCGGCGCTCCCGCTCCCCCGCTGGCGATCAGCGGTACGTCGACCACCGCGCGGACCGCCTTGATCAGCTCGAGGTCGAACCCCTGCTTGGTACCGTCGGCGTCCATCGAGTTCAGCAGGATCTCGCCCGCGCCGAGCTCGCAGCCGCGCTGCGCCCACTCGATCGCGTCCAGACCGGCCGACTTCCGGCCGCCGTGCGTCGTCACCTCGAACCCGCTCGGCTGCTCCGCGGACCGCCGAACGTCCAGCGACAGCACCAAGACCTGGTTGCCGAACCGGTGCGCGATCTCCCGAATCACCTCCGGCCGCACGATCGCGCCGGTGTTGATCCCGACCTTGTCCGCACCGGCCCGCAACAGCCGGTCCACATCGGTCACCTCGCGGACACCGCCGCCCACGGTCAACGGGATGAACACCTGCTCCGCGGTCCGCCGAACCACGTCGTACGTCGTCTCGCGCGAACCCGACGACGCGGTGATGTCGAGGAAGGTCAGCTCGTCGGCGCCCTCCGCGTCGTACACCTGCGCCATCTCCACCGGATCCCCGGCGTCGCGCAGATCCGCGAAGTTGACACCTTTGACCACCCGTCCGGCATCGACGTCCAGACAGGGAATGACCCGCACGGCAAGACTCACGCCGCCCAGCGTACCGGTGCACCCCCGGCGCCGATGACCGTCACCGGGACCGTGAACAAGCACCGCGGACTCCGAACAAGCACCACGGACCGTGAACAAGCAATACCTTGTTCAGAGTCCCCGGCACGTGGGGCTACTTCCAGCCGAAGCCGCGGGTACAAGTCCGGGCTCCGTACACATCCAGCAAGCACCGTCCACACCCACCGGACACCATGCACACCCAGCGGGGACCGTGGACAGGAACGGGGACTCTGGACAGGGGACGGGGACCGTGAACAGGCAATACCTTGTTCACAGTCCCCGGCGGGTGGGTCTACTTCCAGGCGCGGCGGCGGTTGTCGGTGGACCTCATCGGGCGGGTCGACTCCCAGACACGGCGCCAGTGCGCGGCATCGGGGCCGGTCTGCGAGGGCGACGCGCCGATCGCGGCCCGGCGGCGGGACTCGTACCAGGTGGTTGACTCCTCGTCGAGCAGCGCCGACACCGCGGCGGCGATCCGCGGCGCGAAGTCACGCGCACTCTCGCCGTCGGCCGGCTTCAGCGGGTCGCCGTACCGGACGTGCACCGCCGGGCGGCCCGGCACCGGCCAGCCGCGACCGCGCGGCATCGCGGCGAACGAACCCTTGATCCCGACCGGGATGACCGGCACGTTGTGCTCGACAGCGAGGTACGCCGCACCCATCCGGAACCGCTGCACCCAGCCGTCCGGCGAGCGCGTGCCCTCCGGGAACACAACGACGTTCCAGCCGTCGGCGAGCAGGTCGCCGGGTGTGGAGCTCATCTTGCCGCCGCGCCGCTCGATCGGGAACGTGTTGAACACGATCGCCGACCCGGCGGCCCGCCACCAGGTGTCGAAGAAGTAGTCGGCAGCCGCCGCGAACGCGGTCTTGCGCCGCATCGCGTCCGGCAGCGACAGCAGCAGCAACGGGGTGTCGAGGTGCGACGAGTGGTTCGCGACGATGATCGCCGGGCCGTCCAGCTTGAGCAGCGAGTCCAGGCCGCTCACCTGCGGGCTGACTTCGAAGTTCAGTACCGCGTTCAGCGGCCCCTTCTGGATCAGGTCGCGGACCGCGATCGCGGCCGGCGTCCGCGCCCACTTGGTCGGGAAGACCGCGGTCTCCTTGGGGATCACGTACGGCTCGGCCGAGCGCGGCACCTGCGGCCGCCGGCCCCAGCGCCAGCCGCGCGCGACCTGCTTGACGTCGCGCGCGGTCTCCTTGCCGAACTTCACCAGACCGGACCCCATCAGCGCACGTCCGCGATCAGGTGCGGCGGGTTGTGCAGGTACGTGATCGACGGCGACCGGCCGACCGAATGGCTGACCATCTCGAGTGCGTCCTGCAGCGTCGACGCGGACCGGAAGCCCATCCGCTCGACGGTCTTGCGGTTCGCGCCGACCCAGACGATGTCGCCGCAGTGGTCCAGCGCGTGCGAGATCCAGTACCACATGTAGAACGGGTGCACGCCGTGGTACGCGTACGACGTCCGGTACAGGTGGATGTACCACGGGTCCTCGGCGTACTGCTTCTCGAACTTCGCCTCGATCGTCGCCGGATCGGTGCTCTCGGCAAGTACTTCCTCGAAGAAGTCGACGTACGACGGGTGATGCAGCTGGCTGAACTCGTACGGCACCGGGTGGTACAGGATCAGCGCGCCGTCCTTCCGGACGATCGGGTTCCCGCGGTAGGAGTTGAAGTGGTAGCCCATCCCCATGCACGCGGCGAGGATCGGGTTCATCACCGAGTTCACGTTGTACGGACCGAGGTACGGGACGCCGATGACGCCGACGTCGGCCTGGCCCTGGACCTCGACCAGGTGCTGGCGGTGCACCATCTCGATGGTCTTCTCGTGCACCGGCTCGATCGCGCCGGCGTTGATCCCGGACAGCTGGTAGTTCGCCCGGACGTCGGTGAAGATCTTGTGCCGCAGCTTGGCCGGCGCCGCCGCGAGCGCGCGCTTGGTGCCGAGCATCGAGGCCTGGTCCTTGAGCGACCACTCCCACTCGCGCTTCTGCAGGAACTCCAGCGGTCCGCCGAAGATGTCGTTGCTGAGCGTGGTCTCGATCTGGAAGACCTTGACGTGCTGGGTCAGCACCTCACCCATCCGCCACGCGGAGTGGTGCATCTTCGAGGCCTTGTGGTCCATGAAGGACCGCGAGTGAATCATCGTGTGGCTGTTGTGGTGGTGCTTCAGCGACTTGTACGACGCCAGGCCGATCGACGTGGACTTGTGGCCGCCGTCCATCGCGACCAGGTTCACGTTCACGTACACCAGCAGGTCGGACTCGGCCGCCCGCTTGGAGATCTCGACGTCCTCGCCGTGCCGGGTCTGGCCCAGGTGGGTCAGGTTGTCGCGGTCCTCGGCGTCGAAGTTGTAGAGCTTGCCGTCGGGGAAGAACGACCGGAACACCCGCTCGCCGACGATGTCGCGCAGCTCGTTCGGGGTCAGCCGGCGGTGCAGCGCGTTCGCCGAGATCAGCTCGACGTCGTCGACACCGGCCTGCGCGGCCAGCTCCAGCACGGCCTCGATGACGCGCTGCCGGATGTCCGGCTTCTTCATCGGCGGCAACGGCAGCGAGATGTCGTCGAAGGCGATCGTCAGCCGCATGCCCGGCCGCAGCAGCTCCGGCAGCGGCTCGGACTCGATCGGGTTCAGCAGCGCGTTCTGGATCGCCTCGTCGACGTCGCGAACGGCCGGCAGCGCCTCCGGCGGGTACACCACCCGGGTGCCGAGCGGGAACCGCTCCAGCAGGAAGCCTTCGCCGTTGTGCACGATCAACGGCGGCGTGCGGTCGTCAACCTCGAGCACGAAACCTGGCCGAGACATGTCAGAACCTCTCTCGTCGTACGTCGTTCTGAAGATGTGCCACGGCCCTCATGAGGCCCTCACATCGAATGCGACCTTGACCGTGCCGAGCCGGCCGGCCGACTGCGCGTGGTCCAAGGCCTCGCGCCAGCGGTACAGGGGGTAGCGGGCGCCGACGATCCCGTCCAGCGGCGCCCGGCCGGCCAGTTCCAGCGCGGTCTCGAACGCCGGGCGGCCGTTCGGCTCCTCCCGCGCGGACGCGTAGGTGCCGGTGACCTCGAGCTCACGGAACCACACCGGTGACAGGTCCGCGCCGCTGGCCGGCATCCCGGACAGCACCACCCGGCCGCCGGCCTTGGTGACCCGCAGCACGGTGTCGATCGAGTCCTTGCTGCCGACCGCGTCGACCGCGACGTCGACACCGCCGAGCAGGAACTCGCCGCCGCTGAAGTCCTGCTTCAGCCGGAACGCTCCGGTCGAACGCCGGACCCCGCGGAAGACCTCGTCGGGCGCGACCACGTCGCTGGCACCGAACGCCCGAGCCAGCTCCCGCTGCCGGGCGTGCTTGGCGACCACAGTGATGCGACCGGCCTGGGTCAGCTCCCGTAGCGCGAGCGTCGCGAACAGACCGACCGCGCCGGCGCCGCTGACCAGGACGGACTGCCCCGGTTGCACCTTGGCCCGCAGTGCGGCGTGTACGGCGCCGGCCAGCGGCTCGACCAGTACGGCGCGCTCGTCGGACATCTCGTCCGGGACGGCGTACAGCTGGCTGCGGTGCGCAACCATGACGTTGCCCCAGCCGCCACCGGTGTCGCGACAGAAGCCGGTCTGCAGACCGGGCGCCACATGGCCGACCGTGATCCGGTCGCACCGGTTGGTGTTACCGGACGCGCAGCCCTCGCACGGCTCGACGCCGCGGGCCGCGCAGGTCAGCACGCTGTCCATCACGACCCGCGTGCCCTTCGGCAGGTCCTCGCAGTCGTCGAGCAGCTCGCCGACGACCTCGTGACCGGGCACGAACGGCATCGACACCACCGCGGAGAAGTACAGCTTGGTCGCGCCGGTGACCATGCCCAGGTCGGAGCCGCAGATACCGGACAGGATCGGGCGGATCCGCGCCCAGCCCTGCCGCTCGGCCTTCGGCTCGTCGATGGTGACGAGGCGCAGCGGCGCGGCCGGTCCGGTCAGGATGCCGGGGATGCGGCCACCGACCGCCTTGGCCGCCAGGTACTTGGCCGGCGACCGGTACATCTCGAGAGCCAGCATCATCGGGCGTTCACTCCCGGGAGCTCCAGACGGGACGAGGTGGACGGGGTCTTCCAGTCGACGATCTGCCAGCGCGCGGCCCGGGCGGCCCGGAACAACGACACGTCCGGCGACACCGCGACCGGGTTGCCGACCGCCGACAGCATCGGCAGGTCGGAGTGGCTGTCGGCGTAGGCGTACGACTTGGACAGGTCGACACCGGTCTGCCGCGCGTGGTGCTTGATCCAGGCTGCCCGCGATTCACCGACCAGCGGGGGCCCGGACAGGAACCCGGTGCAACGACCGCGGTCGTCGACGGCCAACTCGGCGGCGACGATCTCGTCGAACAGCGGCTCCAGCGGCCGGGTCAGCGGCCGGACGGCGCCGGTGATCAGGATCGTCTTGTGACCGGCCGCGCGGTGCTCGCGGATCCGGCGGACGGCGGCGCCGCTGAGCCGTTCCAGCACATGCTCGGCGAGGATTTCGTCGACGATCTGGTTCAGTTCCTCCAGATCCGCTCCGGCGTACCGGCGGTAGATCGTGCGCAGGAACGTGCCACGGTCCTTGCGCTCGGCGGCGATCAGCTTCGGCAGCTTGCGCAGCATCGCACCGATCTCACCGGCCCGCTGCGGGCCGTCCAGCTCGGGCAGCCGCATCCACAGGTAGGTCTCGATCACGTTCGACGACAGCAGCGTGCCGTCCATGTCGAAGGCCGCGATCACGTTGGCCTCGCTGGGCTCGACCTTCTTGAGCACGCCGGCGGACTCGGCGAGCGCCTTGTTGCGCTTCTTCCGGACGACGTCCAGGCGGCGCAGCGAGTCGGTGACGCTCGGGCAGTGCACTTCCTGCAGGTAGTGCTGCCAGTCGACCACCGACGTGTCGCAGGCGAACTTCTCCCGGTCGTCGCCCTCCAGCGCGTTGTGCAGCGCGAGCACGTTGTCGTCGACGAACTGGAGCTCGGCCTGCGCGTACTCGGAGTACAGGTCCATGTAGCGGCGCAGGAAGTCGAGGCGGCGCTTCTGGACGTCGAGTTCGCGGGCGTACTTACGGGTGCGTTCGCCGCGCGGGATCCGGGTGATCACGGCGTCGGCGATCTTGTGCGCGCGTTCGCCGTACCGCAGCATCGTCTCGACCGAGTCGCCGCCGGGGAACTTCCACACCGGCAGCCGGACCGCGCCGCGCTCGCCGAGGTCGAAGGGGTGCTTGGAGAAGTACTCGCGGACACCGGCGTAGAGCTGCTCGAAGGTCAGCGGGTTCCGGGCGCCGGAGCCGATGTGGTAGTACTCCGGCTTGCTCAGCTCCGGCTCGGTCGCCATCACCGCGCAGATCGCGCCGACCACGTGGTCGACCGGGATGATCTCGATCACCGAGTCCGGCGACGCCGGGAACTCCGGCAGCTCACCGCGGCCGTAGGCCAGGATCAGCGGCTCGGCCATCTTGAAGCCCTCGATCCAGCCCGGGTGCGGGCTCTGCACCGCGGACTCGATGATGGCCGGCCGGACGATCGAGGTCGGCAGCGTCGCCGCGAACTCCTCGACGACGCGCTCGCCGAGCGCCTTGGTGAACGTGTAGCAGTCGGTCCAGCCGAGGCTGCGGGCCCGCTCGGTACCGGTCTCGACGAGTCGCTTCGAGACCCACTCGGTCCGGCGCCGCTCGGTGTCGGCCGCGGCGGTCAGGTGGCCGGCGCGGCGGTGCAGCTTCTCGGCCTCCTTACGGAACTTCGCCAGCATCGGCGCGGACCGGGACTGCTCCTCGATCCGGGCCTTCATCGCCATCCCGGCCTCGGCCTCGGTCCGCCAGTCGACGGTGTGCTCGACCGGCGCCTCCGGGATCGCGCCGCGGCGGCGGCCGGCCGTGTACGCCGTCGAGATGTGCACGTAGTGCACCGGGCGCCCGGTCGCCACGATCCGCTCGAGCAGGCTCTTGGTGCCCAGCACGTTGGTCGTGAACGCCTCGTGGATCGGCGGGTCGAAGCTGACGTCGCCGGCGCAGTGCACGACGATGTCGAGGTCCTTGGGCAGCTCGGGCACATCGGCCAGATCGCCCTCGACCACCTGGATCCGCGCCGCGGTCAGCGCCTCGGCGTCGGCGTACGGCGTGCCCTCGCCGTAGAACGGCTTGAAGATGTCCTTCTTCAGCAACTGCGCCATCCGGTCGACACCGGTCAGCGAACCCTTGGGCCGGATGATCGCGGCCACGGTGGTTCCGGGCAGCTCGCCGATCATCCGGTGCAGCAGCGCCTCGCCGACGAAGCCGGTGACGCCGGTGACCAGGACCTTCTTGCCGTTGAGCTT
This sequence comes from Kribbella sp. NPDC048915, assembly GCF_040649595.1. Lineage (NCBI taxonomy): Bacteria > Bacillati > Actinomycetota > Actinomycetes > Propionibacteriales > Kribbellaceae > Kribbella > Kribbella sp. NPDC048915. The sequence goes on from NZ_JBEZFT010000085.1 coordinate 27,165, forward strand.
GTCCTCCAGCTTGCCGCTCACTGGTCGCCTCCACGCGTGAGCTCGAGTGCCTCGGTCAGGGTGAACGCGCCGGCGTACAGCGCCTTGCCGACGATGACGCCCTCGACGCCGTCGGGGACCAGCGTGCTCAGGGCCTTCAGGTCGTCGAGGCTGGAGACGCCGCCGGACGCGATGATCGGCTTGTCGGTGCGCGCGCACAGGTCGCGGTACAGCTCCAGGTTCGGACCCTGCAGCATGCCGTCCTTGGTGACGTCGGTGACCACGTAGCGCTCGCAGCCGGCTGCCTCGAGCCGCTCCAGCACCTCGTACAGGTCGCCGCCTTCCTTGGTCCAGCCGCGCGCGGCCAGCGTCCGGCCGCGGACGTCCAGGCCGATCGCGACCCGGTCGCCGTACTGCTGGATGATCCGGTCGCACCACTCCGGGTCTTCGAGCGCGGCGGTGCCGATGTTCACCCGGCGGGCCCCGGTCGCGAGCGCGGCCTCGAGCGAGTCGTCGTCGCGGATGCCGCCGGACAGCTCCACCTGGACGTCGAGCTTGCCGGTCACGTCGGCGAGCAGTTCCCGGTTGCTTCCGCGGCCGAACGCCGCGTCCAGGTCGACCAGGTGGATCCACTCCGCGCCGGCTTCCTGCCACGCCATCGCGGCCGCCAGCGGATCGCCGTACGACGTCTCGCTGCCGGCCTCGCCTTGCACCAGCCGGACTGCCTGTCCGTCCGCCACATCGACGGCGGGCAACAGCACCAGAGTCCCTGACCGGGGCGGAGGGCTGGGAACTGCATCCAACTCTGACATGGGCCACACCCTAGAGGGCGAGAGTTCAGGTTTCGTAACCTGGATGCCTGCTGAGTCGTTTGAAATCGATCTGTCTCAGCAATACCAGTTTCGTCTGTGGTCCTACCCTAGGCTGGCCGGGTGGTGACCGTCGAAGAGCTCGAGAGCGATCCGCATCCGGCGCTCGCGCGGATCCGTCCGATCGGCTGGATCGCGTCCATGAACTCCTGGTACGTCACCGGACGGTCGCTCGCAGTGCAGGTGCTGCGCGATCCCGTCACGTTCACCGTGGACGACCCGCGGTTCTCCACCGCGCAGGTGGTCGGGCCGTCGATGCTGTCGCTGGACGGTCCCGCGCACAAGGCGCACCGGGACCCGTTCGAGTCCCCGTTCAGCCTGGCCGAGACCCGCCGCCGGTTCACCGACCCGGTACGCCGGACCGTCGACGAGTTGATGTCCGCGATCCTGGCCGGCTCCTCGGACGGCTCCTCGGCGGACGGCTCGCCGGCGGCTGATCCTGGTGGCTCGCGGCGGGCGGCCGAGCTGCGGACCGGGTTGGCCGGACCGTTGTCCGTGGCGGTCGTGGCGTATGCGCTCGGCTTGCCGCCGGCGTCCGCGTCGACCGTGCTCGACTGGTACACCTCGATCTCCGCCTCGGTGTCCGGCATCTCCGCCGGCCGGCCCGCCACCACCGACGGCGCGGAAGCCTTCGCTGCCCTGCACAAACATGTTGCCTCTGGCATCGACTCCGGGTCACTGCTGGAGGCTGCCGCCGGGGCCGGACTCGGCGTCGACGAGATCGTCGCGAACGCGGCCGTGCTGATGTTCGGCGGCATCGAGACCACCGAAGGCATGATCACCAACGCGCTGTGGCACCTGCTGACGCACCGCGACCAACTCGACCTTGTGCTCGCCGACCCCTCGCTGCTCCCGAACGCGATGGAGGAATCACTCCGCCTCGAACCGGCTGCCGCCGTCGTCGACCGCTACGCGACCATCGACGTCGAACTGGCGGGCAGCCGGATCCGCCGCGGCGACATGGTCACCGTGTCGTTGGCCGGCGCGGGCCGGGACCCGGAGTTGTTCGAGTCCCCCGACGAGTTCGACGTACGCCGGGCGAACGCGCGCCGCCACCTGGCGTTCGCCAGCGGACCGCACATCTGTCTCGGCATGCATCTCACGCGCCTGGAGACGCTGACCGCGCTGGAAGCCGTCCTGAAGCTCCCCGGGCTCCGCCTCGCCGACGATTCGCCCGCGCCGCGCGGTCTCGTCTTCCGCAAACCGTCGGCGTTGCGCGTCACCTGGGACGCGTGAGCAGTCCGCTGGGACGCGTGAGCACCAGCATCGTCGCGTCGTACACCGGCATGACCCGGTCGGGGTCCCGCTCGGCGTCCGCGGCGAACCGGGCGAACCCCTGCTCGACCTCGTCCGGCGGCAGGTGCTCGAACGTCGACAGCGCGCGGTGACTGAGCCGCTCGTACCGCTGCCGCAGCGTGCGCCACTCCTCGGCCGCGATCCGTACGACGTCCGCACCCGGCGTCAGCCCGGCGGCACCGGCGAGCGCCTTCGTGGCGGCCAGTGAGCGGTACATCGCGGCGTCGACCTCGCGCGCGGACGGAAAGTACGCGTACCAGAACAGGTCCGGCATCAGATCGCTGAACTGCGTCCGCAGCAACGCCACTCCCCCGGGCCGCAGCACGCGGCGCACCTCACGCAGCCCCTGCAGCGGATCCGGGAAATGGTGGAACGACAAGAACATCAGCACCACGTCGACCGAGGCCTCCGGCAACGGAATGTCCTCCGCCGCGCCCTTCAGATACGTCACGTTCGGATGCGGCGCCTGCTCCGCCGCCGCCCGCATCCGGTCCGACGGCTCCACGCCGTACACGCGGCCCTGGAACTCCTCGGCCAGCCCGGGAGTCAGCCGGCCGACCCCGCTGCCCAGATCCAGCACGTCCAGCGGTCTGCGGTCGGGTACGTGCTCGGCGAACGCCCCGGTCCACCGCCGTACCTCGTCCTGCGCCATCGCGCGCCCCGCCACGTACGCCGCGCCCATCCGGCCGTCGTAGTTGACCATGGCGACGACTCTACTGACGCGCGCCGACAGAGCGGTTTCGGAGCTGAGGCACAATGGCCAGATGGCGGAGCGATTGGTGGCGCTCGAGGCGGCGATCAGTCTGGAAGAGGTCGGGAAGATCGTCCGTACCGAGGCACGCCGGCGGGCGGGGGCGCAGGGCGCGACGTTCGTGCTGCGCGAGGGCGACCGCTGTTTCTACGCCGATGAGGACGCGATCGCGCCGCTGTGGAAGGGCCAGCGCTTCCCGATCACGGCGTGTATCAGCGGCTGGGCCATGCTCAACGACGAGACCGCCGTGATCCCGGACATCGCCGTCGACGACCGCATCCCGATCGCGGCGTACCGGCCGACTTTCGTCCGCAGCCTGGCGATGGTGCCGGTCGGATCCCCCGCCCCGGTGGCCGCGATCGGCGCGTACTGGTCGCGCCGCTACCAGGCGTCACCTGACCAGATCGGCGCCCTCGAAGATCTTGCCGCCCAGACCGGCGAGGCGATCCGGCGCATCGGCCTCGGCGACGCCCCCTGGGCCCCGACCTTCGGCCGGCACCGGTAGAACACCGGAACGCGCCGGGACTCCTGCCAAACCACCGCCGCCCCGGCGGATAAGCGGCTCTTGTGACTGATCCGTGAGTGGGTCCGAGTGAGCGAGTCGACGCCCACGCCGCACAACCGCGCTGCACGACCGCGCTGCACGACCGCGCTGCACGACCGCGAGCGTCCCCGCAGCCACTTCTACCGGGGACGGCGAACACCCAACCGGGCCCGCGAACACCTAACCGGGACCTCCCACACCCTCCCGGGACCTCGCACCCAATCCCGGGGCCTTGAACAAGCAATAACCACTCCACACCCACCACAACCTGTCCAAGCCCCCGACTTCAGCCCCGCACGGTCAAGTCCCGTGGCGTGGTGGTACGGCGTGGGGTGGCGGCGTGGTGCCGTGGCATGGGGTGGCGGCGTGGTGCCGTGGCGTGGGGCGGTGGCCTGGGGCGGTGGCGTGGGGCGGTGGCGTGGGGCGGTGGCCTGGGGCGGTGGCGTGGGGCGGTGGTACGGCGTGGCGTGGGGCGGTGCCGTACGGCGTGGTGCCGTGGCGTGGCGCGGTGGTACGGCGTGGTGCCGTGGCGTAGTGCCGCGGCGTGGTGCGGTGGTACGGCGTGGTGCCGTGGCGTGGCGTGGCGTGGCGCCGTGGCGTGGTGCCGTGGCGTGGCGTGGCGTGGCGCCGTGGCGTGGTGCCGTACGGCGTGGTGCCGTGGCGTGGCGCGGTGGTACGGCGTGGGGTGGTGGCGGTCCGGCGGTCCGGCGGTCCGGTGTGGACGTGAGGGTTTCCGGGTTTCCGCCACACAGTGGGTTCACCCATCGTGTTGTGGGTTCCGTACCCTTCACACGGGTCAGGAACCCACAACACGGTGGGTAAACCCACCGCGC